>CAIMFA010000686.1 GCA_903840185.1 uncultured Lentisphaeria bacterium
AAAATTGATTGCGAAGATTTTGAGAATTGGTTCGTATTCTGAGAGGCTGCCGATACCGGGGTATCGAAGGCCTCGAAGAGTGCGAATCCAAACTCGAAAGATCGCAACCGCTTTGCGGCGAGCGTCTTGCGGCCGTATTTTTCCGTTCCTTCTTCAGGCGATATTCATATCGCCAATCAGTCGGATCGAAAAAATCCAATCCACAATCCTGCGCGTCTATTCTTAAATTTTCAGCTGTGCAGAGTATGTACAGTTGAAAAAATAATGATACATTATTTTTCCGATTTTTCAAGTATAAAATTCGCTGGAAGTAACAGTTTTGTAAAAAGATTTTACGCTTTATTTCAAAAATTACATTTTTGAAATAAAATATCGGGATTTTTATCTTCTGTCGTTTTTTATTTCCGGATTGGCGGCAGTTCTCTATTTTACCGTAACGGCAGTTTTTTCCGGGGATGCCGGATAAACATTTTTTGCTTTGCCGAATCTATGCCTGAGATATTCAATACAGACGAAGAATACCGGCGTAACATACAGAGTCAGCAGTTGTGAGAATAACAGCCCGCCGACCAGCGTGATCCCCAGGGGCCTTCTGGCTTCACCGCCGCCGCCGATGCCGATTGCCAGCGGAATGCCGGCCATAATTGCCGCCGCGGAAGTCATCATAATCGGGCGGAAACGCACCAGACAGGCCTCGATAATCGCCTCCTTCGCCGATTTGCCGTGCTCGCGCTGCGACACAATCGCAAAGTCAATCATCATAATCCCGTTTTTCTTGACAATCCCCACCAGCATGATGATCCCGACGAATGCATAGAGCGAAAGCTCGATATTGCAAATCAGCAGGGACAGCAGCGCGCCGAATCCGGCGAACGGCAGCGCCGTAAGAATCGTTATTGGATGGAGATAATCTTCGTAAAGGATGCCCAGAATGATGTAGATGACGAACACAGTGACAATCAGCAGGAGAATCATCCCTTTCATGGATTTCTGGAAAGCCTGGGCATTGCCTTGAAAATTTGCCGTGATCGTCGGAGGCATTTTATTTTTGATTTTACTATCAACCTCATCCACCGCCTGGCTCAACGCGATATCGGGTTTAAGGTTGAAGGAGATCGTAACTGAAGGCAGTTGTCCGGAATGGTTGACCGTAAGCGGCCCGGCGGCGCGATTGACTTTGACCAGATCGCTCAACGGCACCAGCTGCCCGGACTGTGATCGAACGTAAAGCAGGGACAGCGCCTCCTGGGTCATCTTGTAATCATCTTTCAATTCCATCAAGACGCTGTATTGATTGTCCGGCGCGTAAATAGTCGAAATCTTTCTTTCGCCGAACGCGCTGTAAAGCGCATTTTCAATCTGGGTGGCGGAAATATTCATCAGCGAGGCTTTTTCGCGGTTGAGCTCCAGATTAAGCTGCGGATTGGTGACCCGCAGATCGCTGGTCACGTCCTGGATTGTGGCAAACTTTGACATTTCCTTTTCGGCCTTGCCGGCGAAACTGTATAATTCGGCGATGTCCGAGCCCTGCAGGGTGAATTGATACTGCGCTTTAGATATTCTCCCGCCGGTGTTGATTGACGGAAGCATCTGAACATAAACGTTCAATCCGGGAATATCCGTAAATTTTTTACGCAGATCCCGCATGATATCCTGAGCAGTCCTTTTTCTTTCGCTGCGCGCTTTCAGCCGCATGAAGAGCATACCGGAATTTCCGGTCATAGTCATGCCGCCGGCGCCGGCGCGGCACATGAATGCCTCCACATCCGGGTCCGCCATGACAATTTTCGCCGCCGCAATCTGGTGTTCTTTCATTGATTCATAAGAAATCCCCTGCGCGGCTTCGGTCTGCGCCAGCAGCGCATTGATATCTTCATCGGGAATAAATCCTTTGGGAATAACCGCAAAAAGAACGCCGGTGCCGGCAAGAATGATAAATGAAAAAATCATGACGAGAACCCAGTGGCCGATGGTCCAGCGCAGGGTTTTATCATAAAAAGCCAGAATTCCGGTTTTTGGTTCGGAACCGTCTACTGATTCTTTGTCCAGTTTTACCATGTGCGGTTTAAGGAACAAGCTGGCCAGCATCGGAATCAAAGTCAGGGCGACCACCCCGGAAACCAGCACCGCAATCGCAATCGTCACGCCGAATTCCTGGAAAAGCCGGCCGATAATCCCCCCCATGAACAGCACCGGGATAAACACCGCGGAAAGCGACAGCGTCATCGAAACGATCGTAAACGCGATCTCGCCGGAACCGTCAAGCGCCGCCTGATATACCGACTTGCCCATCTCCAGATGGCGGAAAATATTTTCCAGCATGACAATCGCATCGTCAACCACAAAGCCGATGGACAGTGTCAATGCCATCAATGAAAGATTGTCCAGACTGTAGCCCAGCAGATACATGGCCACGAAGGTGCCAACAATGGACATCGGCAGCGTAAGGCTGGGAATAACCGTGGCGCGGATATTCCGCAGAAACCAGTAAATAACGAGGATAACCAGAAATAAAGTCAGCAGCATGGTGAATTTAACATCCGCCACCGAGGATTTGATCGGTTCGGAACGGTCAAACATCACGACCATTTTTACCGACGCCGGAAGCTGTTTGCCGATAATCACCAGCGCCTCTTTGACTGCCGTCGCGACTTGCACCGTATTGGTCCCCGGCTGGCGCTGAATCCCCAGGATGATTGACGAGGACATTTTTCCGCCCTGGCAGAACCACGCCTGGGTTTTGCTGGTTTCCACGCTGTCATATACTTCCGCCACGTCCTGCAACCGTATCGGCGCGCCATCCCGGTAACCGACAACAATGCGTTTATAATAGTCGGCGCGGTACAACTGACCGTTGGTCTGGATGGTATAGGAGTTATAGCGCCCGTCAATCGTCCCGGTCGGCAGGTTGACATTGGCATTCTGGATTGCCGTCTGAATTTCATCGATCCCGATTTTCCATGAGGAAAGCAATTTCGGGTCAAGCTGGATCCTCACCGCGTATTTTTTTGAGCCGAGCACCTGGACCTGTGCAACGCCGTCAATTGTCGAGAGCCGCTGTGAGATCAGCGTCTGCGCATAATAATCCAGCATGGACAACGGCTGAGTCGGACTGGTAAGCGCGACATACAGAATCGGCTGGTCGCCGGGGTTAAGCTTGAGGTAAGTCGGCGGGCTGGGCATATCCGAGGGGAGCTGTTTGAGCGTCTGCGATATTGCCGACTGCACGTCCTGCGCCGCGGAATCAATATTGCGGTCAAGGCTGAATTGCAGAGTAATCGCGGTCGTTCCCAGGGCGCTGGAAGAGGTCATGGTGTCCAGGCCGGCGATGGTCGAGAACTGCTTTTCCAGCGGGGTGGCCACTGCCGAGGCCATGGTTTCCGGACTTGCGCCCGGAAGACTCGCCTGAACCAGGATTATCGGAATATCAACGTTCGGCAGGTCGCTTACCGGGAGCTTGGGATAAGACATCAGCCCGAAAATCAGGATACCCAGCGTCAGCAGCGTCGTCATCACCGGACGCGTAATAAAGATCCTGGAGATATTCATATCCTGCTCACTTTTTCGCCGGGTTGTTCTCGGTTACCGACAGGCTGGACTGGACTTTCACCTTCGCTTCAGGATAAAGCCGGATGTGGCCGTCGGTCACAACAGTATCGCCGGCATTAATGCCGGATTTGATAATCGCCTCTTTGCCGGCAAAGCGTTCGATGATTACAGGCCGCATGGCGATCGTATCGCCGGGCTGGATGATAAAAACATAACTTCCATCCTGACTGGTCTGAACCGCTTGAGAAGGCACTACAATTCTGTCCTTGTCAATCGCCATAGTCAGAACAACATCGACGTACTGGCCCGGCCAGAGCCGCCCTTCCTTATTTTCAAAAGTCCCCTTAAGCCGGACGGTTCCGCTGTTGGTATTGATATTGTTGTCAATGAATGTCAGTTCGCCGCGTTCCTGTGCGCCGCCCTCTGCCGGAACTTTGGCGTCCACATACAGTTTACCGGTTTCCATATATTTCTGAATCATCGGCAGATACGCCTGCGGAACTGAAAAACTGACATAAATCGGTCTGGTCTGGGCAATATTCATAATCACCGCGTCATTCGCTTTCATGACCGCGCCTTCATGATTGATCAAATCCCCCGCATGTCCGTCTATCGGAGAACGGATGCTGCAATATTCAACATCCAGCATGGCTTTCTCCACACTTGCCTTGCTGGATTCAATCATCGCCCGCGCGGAATTGGCGATCGCCCGTATCCGCTTGGTTTCATCGGTGGCGCCGGCCCCGTGCTTGAGCAATCCTTCTTTCATCTCCGCCTGACGGTTTGCATCCTCAAAAATCACTTCATCGCGGGCCAGTGTCGCCTGGAGCTGTTTCAGCGTCGCCTCATAGGTGCGCGGGTCTATTTGAACCAGCATTTCACCTTTTTTAACATAGTCGCCGGGTTTAATATAAATTTTTTTGATCGGCCCGGTGACCATCACTTTAATCGGCACTTCGCTGTACGATTCAACATTGCCGAACGTTCTGATTTCCAGCGGCATATCTTTAAGCACCGCTTTTTCCGCCATTACCGGAACTACAGGCATAGGCTGCTTGACGGCTTCCTGCTTTGAACAGCCGGTTTGACAGAAAAGGAATAAACTCATCGCCGGAACGCCAAGACATAAATAAGCGTTTTTCAGGCAGATTGATTTAATTTTAAACAGCCGCATATAAATCTCTCCGATCTAAACCCGTCCGCACCGACGGGAATTAAAGACAATAAAACAGGATGAGTATTATACCTCGGAAATCTCACGATTTCAATGACAAATCTGCCGTTATGGCTATTGAATTTCGGGAAAAAAGCATTTCTATTTCTGAGTAATATTCGAAATCAGACGCTATAAAAAGACTTGCCGGATACAGGATAGTTGTTTCAAATCATCAATAGCCGGACATGAAAAACCGTATCTTTTTATGTGCGTATACTTGTAAATCTGCCAAAAGACAGTATCTTTTGCATCTGGTTTAAACAGTTTCATCCGGGCGATTAGCTCAGTTGGCTAGAGCACTTGGTTTACACCCAAGGTGTCGGGGGTTCGAGTCCCTCATCGCCCACCATTTCCATCCTCAAGACAGATTCAGCAAATTTATAAAAATTGCTCTTAGTTGCGCAGTTTTAACACATTTTATTTTGCGAGGACTGAGCTATAGCCAACTAAAAAAATATGTCCATAAAACTATTTGACTGGTAAAGTTTTGCTGAAACTACTTGAGCAACAGAACCCCGTTCACTCTATCCATGCTTTTTGCCGCTAAGATATAATGAATAATCAATTTCGTTTCGACTCAGTTATCGAGAGACCGCGCTTATTGATAGAAATACGTACAATGTTGTTAATTAAAGTGTCTTTCTGATAGAATCGCTTGGTTAATCGGATACCTATTGTGTCCCCGCCGACTTTTTCATTACCGACTTCATAGGTTAAAGAAATGGAGGATAAAGGATAACCGTTAAGTAGTTTAAGCTGGTCTTCATTAAGTTTATATTCCGTTCCATCAATTTTGATTAAAAACTTATCAAACTCAAATTGCCGGTTTTGGCTTGCAATAACTTTAACATCCTTATTCTCACCAGGAGTTTTAAGACCAATTGTAACCGACTGCCAACCTAAAAAATCTATCTCGGAAGAAAATACCTGAACAGTAGAAAGGACGATACATGCAAAAATATAAAACGATACCCATGTTTTCATAGAAGCAACCTCCATAATTACAGTAAAGATACTGTCCGGACAGAATAATTCAATCCTTAAAACATAACGGGTATAGAGTCAATACTCGCCGCAGCTTTATCTTGACTTTACATTTATCTATTCTGACTCAAATATGACAGCGTTGATTTTATTCATTGCTTGTGTATTATTTAGTCAAAGTAGAGTAGCTTAAATAAATCATCTTTTCATTTTTTTAGCATTATGTGGGTTGGCTGTGGGTTATTTTCCGTTTCTTTTTCAGCTCGTTTTTTATCCAATTCGTTAAGACGCTCTATTTTCTTGGCACGCTGCTCAAGTAGTTTCTGCATGTTGGCGTCATCAACTAGAACATAAATATCGTTTACTTTTTTAATGCCTGGATAATTGTCCAGAATGCCTCTGCTTTTGATCCCCTGAGAGTTATCCGCAATGCCTCTGTTTTTGCAGCTAACTGAGTTTTCAGGCTGATATAATTCAAGTAATATTTTGGCTGCTTTGGGGTCTCTCATTCTAACCAGAGCATCCACATACTGGCGGCGAAAGTTGTCATTGGTCCTGGCAAACTCAGCCCAGGGTAAAAACAGGTCTGTAACCCGCAAGTCCCCGGTTTGGGATAGTACCCGCAATATAGCATAATAAATATCAAGATTAAACTCATCAAAGTCGCCTGTACTCTTTATAATTTTGTCCCATAAATTGACGCTAATGGAATGATTGTTGTTTGTAATTAAGAAAATGATATTCTGTTTTTGCGGAAATGAGGCTAACTGTAAATCATCACAGATATATTGTACGCCCTTGGCCTGGTCGAGGCGCAAGATTATTCCAAGAAGTATACCTCGAATATAGCGGTTGTTGTTATAGTCGTTGTCGGGATATTTTTCCAGCGTCTTTTCAATTGTTGGCAAGTCTGATTTTTTGACTATGTTTGGAGCTGTATTGTGCAATATACTGACTACAGTGGATACGACTTGCTGATTATTGTTGCTGTCCAGAAGTTTCATAAAGACATCATGACATTTTTGACTTCGTATATTGCCCAAGGCGCTCAAAATCGCGGGAGACTGATTTGGCGAAGCAGTTTCCAGCATTTCCAGCAATATTGGCTCTGCTTTTGAACCGCCGATAGTTCCAAGGAGGGAAATCGCCATTGAGGACTGGCTTTCCGGGAGATTTCTTGCCAGTAGTACCGCCGCATTAAAAAGTTGGTCTTGTTCGGAACTGGTAACGGTTTTGCTGTCCAATGCCTTGCGTAGCGCAGCAATGTCTTCCTGCTGCTTATTCAGAGTTGACCGGATTTCTGCAATGTCGCCGGCTTGCTGACTGCTTGGGGGCGTTGTGTTACAGCCTGCATTAGCCCCGGCAATTGCAATTGCGACCCAAAATGAAGTAAAATACCTTGTTTGCATTGTAATCTTCTCCTTTATGATTAAATCAAGTATAAATATAATATTAGGAAATGGAGAGAATTCAAGAATTCACTTTGTGTTTTGTCTGCTTTCTCCAGGACAATGGCAAATAAAAGCATTCTTGAACACGGTAGAGGTCGAGGGTTCTAGCCCCCATCGCCGTTTTACTCCGCTGGACTATTAAAGCCGCTGTTGATAATGATGTCTTTGCGCCTTGTTTCGGGAAAGACTTTCAAATCTAGAAGTCTGCCGTTACTGACAACTCCCTCAATTACGGTGTTTCTGGCGGCATGGAGTTTAAAGCTTGCGTTCCAGTGCGCAGGCCAGGCCGGCAGCAGATATATTTTGCCTGAATACATGTCTTCCTGCATCAGCATTGCCTGACATGTTTTGATCAGCACCCCGCCGTGATCCTGGTCCGGCACCCAGTCATAATTCGGGCCCCAGAACGCGGGGAAACGGGAGTTTTTGTCATAGTTCCCGGCCCGCTCAATGATGGCTTCCTCAACCTGATCCGCAAGGCCGAGATATGCCATGAAAATATCATCCTGACGCCATCCGAACACGCCTTTATCCTGGCGATATTTCAAGGCGTTTATGGCCGGAGTCAGATCCGGACTGCCAACGGCGGTTCTCCTGAAAGGAAATACCGCATAAAGCTCCGGATTCTCGCAGTTCCGCTTGTCTTCGTATTTCGCGGCCGGGGCAAACGCCTTCCCTTCTTCTGTATCGCGCAGCGGCAGTTCCGGAAGAATGCCTTTTAAATCCTGCCAGTATTTACGCTGACTCTCTGTCGTTAGTGCAGGTGACAGTCCAAGCAGGCGGTCGATAACGGCATACAACCCTGCCAGCTCCGGCATGGGATCAGTGCAGTTCCACCAGGTCTCACAGGCCATGGCCGGATGCATGACCATAACTCCGGCATCGTCAGTCTTATAATGCTGTTCAAAAAATGTAATCACTGCCATGGCTGCCGGAATCAGTATTTCCTTCAGAAATTTCTCATCCTTTGTATGATCATAGTAGTCCTGCATCATAAACGTCAGTTCGAGCCCGGCAACCCATTCCCACTTGTGCCATCCGCTAGTCTGCAACGGATCTTCACGCAGCTCAAATGGCGCTTCCCAGCCGTAAGTTTCCGAGAAGACGGCGCCCCAGTGATACATGCATTCCGGAAAATAAGCGCCGTCATGCCCGAAATATTTCCGGGTGCGGTGGAGGCAGACTGGCAGGATATCTTCAAAATACATCCTGAACAGTGACTGCATTAAATCATAATCGCCAGAGGCGCACATGCCGATATAAGGCAGCCGGGTGTTCTGCCACCAGTATCCTCCTCCCCAGCGGCGGTAGTCGGCGTCCAGCGGCGCATCCGCGGGCGGCACTGTGAAGATGGATCCGTTGAATTTTATCGGATATCTGCCCCGTCCGCCGCAGGCATTGATAAAGCGCTGCAGATTATATGCGCGTGATACCGCCGCCACCGCTTTCGCATCCTGCTCGTCGTCCGCCGAAATATAAATATGGCTTCTGTTCCAGAAGTCATTCCACCATTTTGTGTGCGCCTGCCATCGCAGGTCATAATCCTGTTTTTCGATTTCACGGATGGTTTTAAGCATTGAATTTAACCACAGGGCAGGACTGGAAGGATGTTCTGTCAGGACGTAAATGCAGATGTTCTGTTTTTCCGAGATTGCCGTTTCGAGCGTCCTCTCATCCAGCCGCGTGGCGTTGCCGGCCTTGATGACGGCGCCAAATGTCCGGTGCAGTATCGGATCGTTAAAACTAGGAGCATCAGCAATACCCTGATATTCCATTGTCATCGCCGGGCTGTCCGATTTTTCATTGTGATGATACCAGCCGATGCCGTCTTCAAGATTTTCGATCAGGGTATCCGGCTCCGCGAACTGCATCTTATCTTTATCCGGACAGTTCCTGTAGATATCGCTTACCTGCGGCGGCAGCAGACAATGTTCTGTACGCCACAGTTCAATTGCCGCCTCGGCTTTCAATGGAATATTGCTGTCAACGGCAACGCCGATGACCGGGTTATTGGCATCCACCCATATACGGATGCCGGTTTTGCTTTTGCCGGCGGCGGAACTGATGAAAATTTCTCCGGTCTTCAGTTTCAGGGTCTGCGAGAATTCCCCGTCCGAGGATACTGGCGAAGGCGTGAATTTTATTCTGACCTTGCCAACTTTCAACAGACGCGAGTCATCCCCCCAGCTGTCAGTTTTGCCGATGTAAAAGCACAAATCTCCGGACGGTTCCATCCAGACATTCAGTCCGATATCCCCGTTGCCCAGCGGCATCGAGCCGTGGTGATTTTCGCTTGGCGAATTCCAGCTGACATCATGGTCTTCAAGTTTCAAATTCCGCGCCTCCTGTTATGATATGAGTAGATGATAATATACTCTATGCACGATTTATTCAAGTCAGGGAATCGAGAGGTTTCACGCTTTGCCCATCTCCACATCCACCTGATAGGTGACTCCCGGCACACAGGGGAGGAGCACTCCTTCGAGTTTTTTTCCGTCAACCGAGACAGATCGCACACCACGGCCAACACCATGAGGATTTTGAACAGTGATCCGATATCTTGCCCCGCGAAAACGCGTTCGATGGAGAATTTTTTCCAGGCTGTCGGAATAACCGGATCAATGATCAAGCCTTCGGCGGTGGCGCGAATACCCAGCAGATATTCCACGGTTATCAGGAGCAGCCACGCGCTGGTGCCGGTACCGTAAAATTGACTTGAAAGGCCGTAGTCGGGGGAATCCGGCAGCGCAAAGTAATAATTCGGCACAAACAACGGTACCTGTCCATTTTTTTCGGGCGGGTTGTCCGGATTGGTGGGAAGCGTCCTGCGGATCAGGTCATACGCCTTTTCACCAAGGCCTTCGATGCAGTATGCAAACGCGGCGAACATCGAACCATGACAATATACTGAGCCGTTTTCGGTGGTTCCCGGCTGTTTCAGGCTGATGCGTCCCGCCTGGCTGTTCCACGAGGTATAGGCCGGCCAGGTGATAAGCGGGCCGAAAGGGGTATTGAGGCTCTCAATGGTTTGTAACAATATTTCTTTTTTATCCGGCGAAACGCTTTTGCTGATCAGCGCCCAGGCCTGCGGATTAAGATAAACCGATCCCTCCTGGTTGGCGGAGGAGCCGAACGGTTGACCTTCGTCGTCGAACCCGGCCACGAAGCGGTCAGTATCCCAGCAATGTTTGTTAATATTTTCTCCCAGCCGTGCGTCAATCTCATTCAACCGTGCCGCGCTGGCGGTATCGCCGCGCAGCTGACAGACAGGAATCATCTGCTGCACGGCAAAACGGAATGCCATGGTGAGCCAGGTTGATTCGCCCTTGCCTTTGCGTCCAGGGCCGTTCAGCGGATCGAACCAGTCGCCGCCGCCGAGCAGGCACAGGCCGTGACTGCCGGTGTCGCTTTCAAAGTGATAGAGCGCCCGGAGCAGGTGTTCGTAGAGCGTTACCGGCTGTTCCGAATCCTTGAATGGAATTGCCTTGTCGAGAACGGACATATCTTTCAGTTCATTGAGCAGAAAGGCGATGCAGCTGACCAGCCAGTACGGCGCATCCTTGTAATGCGCCAGACAGTTTCCGCCCGGAGCCGAGCCGTCAAGCGCGTACCACTGCCATAAAAAGCCGTTCTGCTGCTGCCATGAGGCGTAATCAGTCATGCGGGCGATCGCGTACTCCGGATCGAGCAGGGAATAGCCGAGAGCATCCTGCAGCAGATTCCGCACCGGCATCACCGTGTGGCCCCGGTCGTTCCGCCCCATAAATGTCACCTGTTTTTTCAGCCAGAAATTGACCAGGGTGTTAAAATCGGAATCGGGCGTGGAGATGGTGAATATTTTTGAAACATCGTTCCAGTATTTCCCGGCCATCGCGAGTTCATCATCCCAGTATCCCGGCCGGGCCGATTCCGCGCGCAGCCGCACAATCTCTTCAAACGAAACTGCCGCGCCGCCGGCAATATGCAGAAGCAGCGATTCACCCGGGGCAAGCCTGACGGTATAATGAAAAGCTCCCAGCGGAGCTTGCATGTGATTTGTTACGGAAGGGCAGCGCCGCCGGCTGACAGCCACTGGAATCCCGCTGGTATCATCGGAGCCGAAAAAAGCAGTTTCGCCGCAGGCATACGATTCGTGCGGCAGACTGCCGAACAGATAGAACAGATCCTTGCCGGGATTGGGGATGTCGTTCGCCTCATAGGGACTGCGGAACGGTTCGTTCCGGACACGGATAATGTTGTCAACGCACGCGGTTTCCTGCAGATAACCACCCGGATTGACAAACGAGTGCGCTACGAAATAGTTTATCTGCTTTGTCTCATTGCTTTCATTAATGAGGCAGTGCCGCCATATTTCCCGGTCGCCGCCGCGCGGCACCCAGGCGGTGATTTTAGCCGACAGGCCGTTGCGGCGCGATGTCCATTCAGTCTGCGCAAGCGCGTGAATGCACTCGAATGAATCGGGCGGAGAATCGTGCAGTCTGCCGAGCGGGCTCCACGGAGCATTATCGCCGTCAGCAATGTAGAAAAAGCGGCTTCCGGAAAAGACATCTTTTCTATTCGGCCTGAGGCATGTGCTTTTACCCTGACCGGTTTGTGAAACATTGACGAAGTAGGAGTCGTTAAATAGTATATTTCCCCAGGCAGCCGGAGTCTGCGGTGTTGTTATCCGGTACCGCGCTCCGTTGTCTATAAAATTTCCGTATGCCATAATTGTTCCCAGTCGGATTGTTTTCCAGTTATCAATACGGGTTTATTTTAAAACGAAAGAGCCCTGAAGGCCTCTTTCAGAATCAGGCCCGACCCATATTATAAACTCTCCAGGTTCCGAGCCCCAGGACATGTCGCTCCTGGTAAAGGCAAGGTCGACTTCATTCAGTTTAAATTTCACGGTCTTTGTTTCGCCGCGCCGGAGATAAACCCGGTCAAACCCCTTTAATTCTTTCACCGGCCGGTTTACGCTGGCGATGCAATCCTTGACATATAGCTGCACAACTTCCTCACCGTCTGCTTCCCCGGCATTGGTTATATCAGCCGCGATTACGATCCCGGAATTTCCGGTCATAGTGTCCGGCGA
This sequence comes from uncultured Lentisphaeria bacterium, assembly GCA_903840185.1. Lineage (GTDB taxonomy): Bacteria > Verrucomicrobiota > Lentisphaeria > Victivallales > Victivallaceae > CAIPAT01. The sequence continues at coordinate 12,275 of CAIMFA010000686.1, forward strand.
AATGGAAAGATTGGAATAATCAAAGCGGGTGTAGCTCAGGCCGAATCCGAATGGAAATAACGGCCCCTGTCTGGCAATTTCAAGATAATTCTGCATGTTTGACGGGTTGCCGAAGATGTTGCGTTTGCAATTATAATAAAGCGGAATCTGCCCGGTTGTGCGCGGGAAAGTAACCGGCGTTTTTCCTGAAGGATTAACCTTGCCGAACAGGACGTTTGCTATCGCCTGTCCGCCCATTGTTCCAGGATGCCACGCATAGACGATTGCCGGAATATGCTCAGCCGCCCAGGACAGATCAAGCTGTCTGCCCGCCATGACCACGAGAATAACCGGGATGCCGCAGTTATGCACTCTGCGGATCAGCTCCTCCTGCCCGGCCGGCAGCGTCAGCGAAGTAATATCGCGTCCTTCGCCGCTGCGCAGCGGATGTTCGCCGACAACTAGAATTACTGCATCCGCCTTTGAGCTGGTAGTGAGCAGCGTGTCTTCAAAGCCGCCACCGCCGGTAAAGACGGTTGTCCCCGGAGAAACGACTGACTTGACTCCTTCCGCCACCGTGATGACGTCTTCGCTTCTGCCTGCCGGATTCCAGCAGCCGAGCAGTTCGCTGCGGCTTTCACTGAGCGGCCCCATAACCGCGATGCGTTTGATGTCCGGGGAAAGCGGCAGCAGATGATTTTCATTGCGCAGCAGCACCAGTGATTTTTCCGCCGCTTCCAGCGCGACTTTTTTATGATTTTCACAAAGAATGATTTTGCCTGCGAGGTTGAAATCGGCATATGGACGCTCAAACAATCCAACCCTGAATTTTATTCTGAGCACATTCCTGACCGCTCTGTCCAGTTCTTCAACCGGCACGGCTCCTTTTCCCACCAGCTGAACGAGGTGATCATTGAAACAGCCGCTGACCATATCCATGTCAATGCCGGATTTTATCGCCATCTCCGCGGCTTCCGCTTTATCAGCGGCAATTCCCTGCAAGCGGAGATAATCAATACACTGGAAGTCTGTTACCACAAAACCGTCGAACCCCCATTCCTCCCGGAGCACGTCCTTCAGCAGATATTTGCTTACCGTGCACGGAATGCCGTCAATATCATTGAATGCCGTCATAACAGTGGCAACGCCGGCTTTAACCGCGGCCCGGAAACTTGGCAGATAAATATCCCGCAAAGCTCTTTCAGAAATATTCGAGTTGGTATGGTCGCGTCCCCCGACGGCGGCCCCGTAGCCGGCAAAGTGTTTGACGCAGGCGGCTATTTTATCCGGAGCGCCAAGCTTCTCCCCCTGGTACCCGCGGACCGCCGCAAACGCCAGTTCACTGCAAAGATAAGGGTCTTCGCCGAAGCTTTCCGCGATTCTTCCCCAGCGCGGATCCCGCGAGATATCCACCATCGGCGTAAAAGTCCAGCGGATGCCGGCGCTCGCGGTTTCAGCCGCCGCAATTGACGCTGTCGCCAGCGCCGCGTCACGCGACCAGCCTGCCGCCAGCCCGAGCGGAATTGGAAAGACTGTGCGCAAGCCGTGAATGACATCAAGCCCGAACAGGATCGGAGTTCCCAGCCGGGATTCTTCGACCGCAATTCTTTGAATTTCATTCACGGCATTTTCCCGCTCATCGTCCGCCCTTCCCGTCGGCATACCCCAAAGCAGGATTGAACCGACCCGGCCCTTGCGGACCATAGCCATCATATCTTCATACGAACAACAGCTCTTATGGGTCTGATGCAGCTGTCCGGCTTTTTCCTCCGGAGTCATTTTCCCCAGAAGCTCATTTATCTTTTGCTCGATGGCTGAATCACTGGCAGCCGGCATTCTTTTTTTCATACGTCCGTTTCCGTTCTTCCTATTTGATGATTACCACGCCGTATCCTGCGGGGCTGGCGTGGTTGTTCTCGGTGCCGGACCACACCATCTGCACCTTGCGGCCGGATGTTGCGGTATCGGCATCATCAAGCGAGACGTCGAACCCGAACATATTGGTGATGTGCGCCGGCAGCGTGAAGCTGACTGATACGGTATATCCGCCGGCAGCTTTTTCGGCACGTACCACGAGATCCTGCAATTTTTGATTGCGCACAATGACATATTTGCCGGCGGCGGTGACGCCAAGCTGGACAACTCCGTCCATGGAATTTGCATCCTTCTGTGCATCAGTACGGAGATCGAAGAAAAATTCAATCGCATCTCCGGCCCACGGGGCGCTGCCGCTTTCTTCAGGAAAGACCGCGTCGTCTTTAACCTTTACGACAACGGTCACCTTGCGATCCTGCACGGTTACGGTTCCGGCGGCGCTCAAGTCATTCCTGCCTTTCCAGCTGCCTTCGGACACGACCCGGTTCTGGTTGTCGATCACCGGTCCGCCCATGCGAACTTGCGCGGCTTCGTTGATGTCAAACCGGCCTGGAGTTGCGCCGTTCACCACCGCTGCTTTTTTAGGTTGCACGGGCAGTTCCAGGAGGAAATCCTTCGAGACTGCGCCTGAGAGATTTCCTTCAAGCGTCAGCGGTGTGCCGGTGCCTGATATTCTGATGGACTCGGTCTTTTCTTTGCCCGCCGGTATGTTTAACGATTTGCGCATTTCCGGCTTGCCGGCGGCTTTCACATTAAAGGAGCACCGCAGTTCTTCATCAAACGGATTGCGGACTGTCAATTGCGCGTCGTAAGGCATTCCGGTCAGCACCAGTTCCGGCAGGCGGAATCCGATCATTTCCTGCAGCACCGGCGGCTGTTCCGATTCAAGATAGAACGGTTCCTCGGTAAGTACAAGCACACCCTCGCCATTCGTGCGGTTTCCGAACATGTCAATTCTGGTAATGGACTTGCCCTTGGCCGCGCTTTTTGCTACCAGCACCTCGGAACCGTCCATCGTCCACAGTACCGTAACGCAACGGCCGGTGCTGCTGAATTGATAGGCGCGGATGTTGCGGTTGAATGGGAGGGTACGTTCATACTTAAGCCCGGCCAGAATATTGGAGAGCATTAAATGAGCGGCGTAGGCCGGTTTGGGCGAGAAGTCGCTGTTGAGCGGTCCGCCGTCACTGCGGACGGTGTAATTGAAGTTATGCTTGATATCAACGGCTTTCGACTGCACGTGCCACTGGATTATGCGCCACGCCTGTTCGCGCAGGCTGAGCAGCGGCACATTGGCCCATCCGCCCTGGACTCCCACCATTTTCGGATTATCAGTTGCCAGGAAGCTGGTTTCGCTGTTCCAGACCTGTTTGCCGCCATCGCCGTGCGCGGCCATATAAGGGCGGAGTTTTTCCATCAACTGTACGGAAGTGTCCCAGGACTGCTTCGGTCCGCCCACGCTGTAAAAGTGGTAGTCGACAACATCATAATCCGCCTGCGGGTTCTGAGCATACCATTCCGCCATGCCGTAGGCTGAGTTCTTATCCGTATGGCTGGTGCTGGTTAAATCATTGTAGGCAGCGCAGAATCCGCCCAGGCAAATTTTGGCGGCCGGGTCTATGGAGCGGATGATTGAGGATGTCTCTTTCAACCACGCGGCATAGGCTTCGGTTTTGAATGGATAGAGGAACTGGCGGGTATCCGCTTCGTTCCACATCTGATAATAGGGTATCCTGCCTTTGTACCGGGTTGCGAATGCTTTAACATAGTTTCTCCAGAGATTCATGTCCGGCGGCAGGCGGAACCCCATGGAGACTTCGCATTTATGCGATATTTCTTTGGGATTCATGAACGGTTTGCTGCCCCCCATGATGACGGGATAGACCACAATGCCGTATTTATCCGCGATGGCGAGGAATTGATCGAAGCCGTCCCAGTAGTATGAGCCGGGATTCTCTTCGATAAAGTCCCAGGCGACCCAGGCGCGAAACCAGCGGATTCCCATCTGGGAAAGGCGGAACATTAAAGCATCGACTGTGGCGGCATCAAAAGTTTTGCGCCCGAATGGCCATTCCTCGGTAATCCCGTAAATGGATTCTTCGGCGGGTTCCCGGATTGCGGCGGAGGGGGTGATGCTGATTGGCAGCGTCACCTGTTTTTCAACGCCTTCGCCGGTTATCGTCGCTTTCAGTTTATACCAGCCGAACGGAAGCTTCGGAAGCGTATACTTGTGGCTTTCGGCAGTGACTAATGCCGGTTTTATAGTGGCAATCTTTTTCTCGTCCAGGTCAAAAACCGCGATGGTGCTTGTAAGATTTTTACCGTTTTTGGCCGGGAAAGACAGCGCCGTCGTAAAAGGGCCGGAACCGGTAAAGTAGCCCAGGTCACGCGGGGTTCCCTCAAATACCGCTTTGACTTTTGGCTCGTACACCCGCAGCGAGAAATGCTCGACCTCGGCATCGAGTAAATCCCTGCCGGGGCTTTCGCCGAATACGTAGAAAATGCGTCCTTTCTGCCATACAAATTTTTTGGCCATGACCGTGCGGGAAACTGCTTTGCCGTTTATCCACAGGGTTGATTCGTTTTCAGACCATCGAGTCTTGATCGAACATCGCTCTCCGGCATTGACGGATACTGCAGCTCTGGCACCGCACTGCGTGCCGCCTTCAGACGCGTTCAAGCGGCTTATAACGGTGGCTCCGCCCAGGAACACGAGGTTGAAGGAATTTGGATCGGAACCCCAGATATTTGTGCCCAGTGCGAAGATAAAATGAGAGGCTTTCAGGGTATCCCCGGAACTCCATTTCGGCCGGAAAGTACACTCAATTTCGTAGACCAGGTCGGGATTGTTACAGAGGTCGTCAGGCAGCACAAATGCACAGGGCAGTCCTTGATTAACCGGTTTCAGGGTGATATCCTGACTTGCGAGAGTGGCGGTATCGCCGGTCTTTTTATAGATCAGGTCCGTCTTCAGCTGGAAGGCTTTCATATATTCAAGTTCTTCAGTATTTTCCACGGCGGCGGAGACTTTTGCCGGCTCTCCTGCCGAAATATCGGCGATATCGAATCTGCCGTTCAGTTCCTGCATGCGGAACTGGACAGCGCATTTAGTCGCGCCCTCTGGTACAGTGATAACCTCTGCGAGTTCTTTCCACTGTGTTGCGGGCTGGCAGAAGATCGCAACGGCATCTCCGGCTCCGGCTCCGGAACTTTTACCAAAAGCGATGCGCACCCAGCTTCCGCGGTCGCTGGCGGCGAACGGGGCTGATGAGCGATACTTGAAACGCACTTCCAGTTTGGTAAGATTGCCGAGTTTGATATTGTCAGCAGTATAACAAGCCATTTTATTGTCGGACACGGAAAGCTGTATGTATTTCCCTGAGCCTGAAGGCATGCTTTGTATTGTCACGTCGCCCGAAAACGTTCCTTTCGCCAATTCTGTTGTAAACGAATTGCTGTAAAGCGTTTTGCGGGTTTCGCTCTTGCCGTTTATCTCCTCGCCGTTTGCTCCAAAGGTCAGGAGGACTCCAGTTAGCGCCAGTACAAATAATCTCGATCTTTTCATCAATCAACTCCGTTTTCTATATGTTGGATTTTAAAAAATATGACCGAAAAAAAATCATGCGGAACGATTCCGCCGCTACGCAAACGCGGCGGAATCGGGAATATTTCTTGCAGCAATAAAAGATTAATTAGTTTTGGCGGAATCAGTTGCAGCAGCCGGCTTCGCCGGCGCCAGCCGTATTTCCCGCACGTCAAGAGTTCCTTTACGCTGTTGCAGTCTGACCTGGAAAGACACTGATTCCGCTTTTTCGGGCGGGATCAATGAAAAAGCCTGCGTCTGCCAGGTTTCAGCAAGACCGAAAATCAGAGCGGAGTTACCGGCAGGAGCGCCTTTAGCATTATACCATGATACATAAATCCATGCACCGACATGCGGAGCAGAACCTTCGATCGAGGTTTGATAGATCACCGACAATTCAAGCGGCTTGCCGGGCTGAACGGAGAACATCGCAGGCATCAGCATCGCCATGCCGCTGTCTGCTTTCAGCTCAAGTTCCAAGTACTTAAACCCTTCCGGCGATGTTTTAATGGCACCATTCTCGGATTTTAAACTGCCTTTGCCGGATTCAAAATTCCATATCCGCGCACTGTTTTCCGGAGTGGCTTCCGCAATGGAAACCTCTTTGACGTCGATGAGTCCGGGACGTTCCTGTAAACGCAGTTGAAAGTTTATCGTCAGGGGAGCCGTCACTGGAACCAGAATTTTTTCCGTCGCCCAGCCGTCGGTCGGCGGCAATATGTAACTTTTAAGCACTGCATCCGGGTTGTTCTGGTCTTTGCAGAAAACGGCCACCCAGGTGCCGCGGTCCGGTCCGGAATCCGCGACAGCAGTACGATAAGTAATTGAAATGCACGCTGTTGTTCCCTGGGCAAATTCAACTGCCGGAGATGATATGGCGGCAAAGCCTTTATTATCGCTGCTTTTCATGCGGAAAATTCCGATGCCGCTATCGGTAACACTTTCCGCTTTATCCAAATTCCAGCCGTCAGTGCTGCCGCCAGGCTTTAACACGTTGTCCGCCCATACTGGTGATGCGATAAAAAGCCCGGCAACTAAACATGTAATCAGTTTCATAAAAACTCCTTTATTTAAGATTTTAAAATTATTTTTTCTTCAGACTTAAAGCGTCAAACCATGCCGGATTGTACGGCACCTGCTCTACATGCCCGTCGACAAAAACTATATTTTCTGAATTACCCGGATGATACCAGTTCAAGTAACCCATATTGGCAACGGCATACCACAATTCATAGACGGTGCTGTAGCCGCTGACGGTATCAACCGCCCGTATATAAGCATCCCCATGCAGCATGCCGCGCTCCGAAGGTTTGGTAATCTGTGTAACCCGCAAGGACTTCCAGTCAGTAGTGAATCCGCCGCGCGCGCCAAGCAGCGTTGTCCGTATAACACTGGAGTCTGTTGCCAGTGCCGAACTTTCCGGACAAACCAGTATTTTACCGGTCTTTTTAGTGGCCCCGTTTGACCAGTTCCATTGTTTGTCAACATAAAACATCAGCTTGACAAACCATAGTTTGTTCAACGCTCCGAAATTTCCATCCTGTGCCAGTTCCGGCTGCCATTCCCGGTTATCCTGACGGTAGAATTCCACCAGCGTCCCCACCTGTTTTAAATTATTTTTGCAGGTGGCATTTCTTGCGGTTTTTCGCGCTTTGCTCAACGCCGGGAGCAGCATTGAGGCTAGAATTGCGATGATGGCGATCACCACGAGGAGTTCGATGAGCGTAAAAATTCTCTTTTGTTTAGTCTTCATTTCCTTACTTTCCTCCATTTTTTTCTTGTTTATTTAAAATGTTTAAGACCAATTCTTTTTTTATTGTCTTCATGCGCTTAAGTCACCTCCTGTTTGATTATCTCCGCCCATTGCAGAGCAGTATCTGAATATGTGATTTTTAAGTCAATAGAATACGTTGTAAATCATTTGACCGGACCGGTGCTCTGCCGGACAATCAGCTCCAGCTTAACCTTCTGCTGGATTTTCCGGTTCATATAATTGCTCATCATCTGAAAAACACTGTCGGCGGCCATATAGCCCAGCGAATAATAATCCTGCCGGATGGTTGTCAACGGCGGATCGATGTATCCGGTAAAATCAAGATCGTCAAACCCGGTTACCGACACCTGTTCCGGAACTTTGTAATGATGATGGTTCAGCCAGCGTAAAATCTCAGCACAAGCATCGTCGGAAACAGAGATAATCGCGGTCGGCGGCTCCGGAACCTGGAAGAATTTTTCTGTCAACCTGTAAAATTCAGCCACTGGATTCTTATCAGCTACCGCGACAGAAACCTCCAATCTGGGATCAAAAGCAATGCCATGATTTTTTAATGTCTCAATAACCCCGCGGCGTCTCTCCTTAAAATGATCGTGCATTAATGATTCCATCATGAACAGCCCGATCCGGCGATGCCCCAGATCCAGTAAATGCTCTGTCACCTTCTTCATGGCGTCATAATTGTCAATATCCTGATAACTGCACCCCTGAACAGTGCGTCCTTCAACAATAAACGGTATTCCGGCATCCTCCACCAGCTTGATCGTACCGGCATCCAGTTCGTAATCGTACATAAAAATGACCCCGGCCTGCAGCGAGGGGTTATTTTTAACCGCGTCAATAGTTTTTTTCAACTGTTCATTGGGAATTAATTGAAGCTGGCCATGCTCTTCCTGCACCCGCATAAAAGCCCCGGCCATTAAACTTTGCAAGGTTTTGTGTTCCCGTGCCGGCATGCTGAGTACGCCGATCAACACTTTCTGTTTGCGCCCGGCGGGAGAAATAAAAGTGCCTTTGCCGCGGACCCGGTAAATCAGTCCTTCGTTTTCCAGCTTTTTCAGCGTACTGCGGATCGTAATCCGGCTGACGTCAAATTCCTGGCACAACACCTCTTCCGGCGGAAGCTGGCTCTCCGGAGAGTACTTGCCGGAAGCAATATCAGTATGTATTTTCTCCGCCAGTTGCAGATAAATCGGTTTAAAGCTGTACCGGTTTAAAATCATGCTTGCGCTCGCTGTTAATTATCGTTGTACTGTTAAGTATTATATGACATACTTGGAGATATGTCAATAGCATTTTGCTATGATAAAGTAAAGTTTTTTAAAATAATATTGGCATTCAGAAAAATTCGCGAGGAAAAACGAATATTCCGCTGGTGAAAGACTTTCTCTATTTCACGGACAGCCGCCCTGTATAATGTTCTCAAGGGTCTTATGATGGGGGCTTATGGTGGGTCTTATGGGGTTTATGGGGTTTATGGGGTTTATGGGGCGGGGGAGGATTCTCCCCCTGTCCGTTCTGTCCGTTTTGTCCGTTCTGTCCGTTTCTTTCCCTGTTTTAGATAACTGCGTATTTCGGGCGTTATACGCCGAAGCTGATGCCGGTTTCCCGGGCGCTTTTAATCCAGGGGTGGTCTTGAGGAACCAGTTTAAGTTTTCCTGCGACCTCTTCAATCGGAACCGGCTCAATGTCCTGCCCTTTGGAGGCGACCATGTAGCCGAATTGTCTTTTCCTGATCAGGTCAACACAGGCATTGCCGAGTTTGGTTGCCAGTATGCGGTCGGAAGGGGAAGGTTTGCCGCCGCGCTGGAGGTAACCGAGGATCGTGACGCGGGTTTCCTGACCGGTGAGTTCTTCCAGTTTCTGGGCGATCCGCAGCGTATTGCCGGTGCGCGCCAGCCAGAGGTTCTCAAGTTCGATTTTGGATTTTTCCTTGTCTTTTTTGGAAGTAGCTTTCTCTTTTCTTGCCGCGGCCTGGGCAAAGAGCAGGGCTTCAGCTTTGGAAACCGCGCCTTCGGCCACCGGAACAATCGAGAAGCGTTTTCCTTCTCTGGAGCGCTGGAGAATGGCGTTGGCGACATTATTGATGTCGTAAGGCAGTTCCGGAATTAAAATAACATCCGCGCCGCCGGCGAGTCCGGCGCCGAGGGTCAACCATCCGGCGCGATGTCCCATGATCTCCACCAGCATGATCCGTTTGTGGCTGCTGGCGGTGGAATGCAGGCTGTCAATTGCATCGGTGGCAATCCGCAGCGCGGTGTCAAAGCCGATCGAGTTATCTGTACACGCGATATCATTGTCAATAGTTTTGGGGATCGTAATGATGTTGAGCCCTTTTTCTTTCAACTTTAAAGCGCTCTTATGGGTGCCGCCGCCGCCGATGCAGATCAGGGCGTCAAGCTGATGTTTCTTGTAATTTTCGACAATGACATCGGTCATGTCCATGATGTTTTTCCCCACCGGCATTTTTTGCGGTTTGGTGCGGCTGGTGCCGAGGACGGTGCCGCCGGCAGTCAGGATGCCGGAGAGGTCATCATTATTCAGATGCATTGTTTTATCATAAACCAGGCCTTCGAAGCCGTCTCTGAATCCCAGCAGTTGAATATTGTAATGCAGCAGGCTTTTGCCGACCGCCCTGATGGCGGCATTAAGTCCGGGGCTGTCGCCGCCGGCAGTCAGAATTCCAATACATTTAGCCATATTTTATACCATAAGTTGATTGTTAATACCGAATCGCAATCTTAAAGCTAGTAAGGATTGCGGATTCCGTCTTTGCCGGGATGGGCTGGACGAGGCTGGCGCTACCAGGGTAGCGACTGAACTCGTACAGCACGTATCCGGCATGGCGGAAACGCAACCGTTTCGCGGCAAGGCCCTTTTGCGTTTATTTGAAAACGGCTCCATCCCCCGATATTCATATCGGGCTTCCGTCACTGTTCCCAAATAATTCTCAAAATTGCTCTTGTCGTTACTGGCTTTAAGATTGCGAATCGGTATAAAGATAATGCTTAAGAATATAATCCGTTTACAGCAAAATCAAAAGCGCCGGCTTCACAAACTTTAAATTTCTTGAGGACGGGAGAATACTTTGAGTTTCTTTATCTCTTCACGCCGCTGTCTGGACTTGTCGTAAATTTCCTGGAAAAGCTGATAAGTGCGGAACTGACTGGCGGAATTGTCTTTGACTTTATTGAATGTCCGGGAATAGGCGCCGGTCGGCAGCATGTGCCGTGATTTGCGCTTATCCTTAAGCTGAATCTCCAGTGTCTGCCGGATGACTTTCCTGACGCTTTCCTTTTCCACTGGAAACATGATCTCAATCCGGTGATCCAGGTTTCTGGGCATCCAGTCGGCGCTGGAGAGATAATATTCCTCTTCGCCGCAATTCCTGAAGTAGAAAACCCGGCTGTGTTCAAGATAGCGGTCAACAATGCTGATGACATTGATATTACTGGTGCCGATGCCGGGCTTCAGACAGCAGATGCCGCGCACGATCAAGTCAATTTTAACCCCGGCCATCGCCGCGCGATAGAGGTGCGCAATGATTTCCGGGTCAACCAGCGAATTCATTTTGGCGATGATGCGTCCCGGATTGTTTTTAGTCGAAATTCTGGCTTCACGGTCAATCAACTCGATGAATTTCTCTCTCAGGGAGAACGGCGCCACCGCGATCCTTTTCCAGGTGTTCAGCGGCGAAGAATAGCCGGTCATGACGTTGAACAGCGAAGATACTTCCAGGCAGATTTCCGGGTCGCACATGAACATCCCGATATCGGTATACAGCTTTGCGGTCTTGTCGTTGTAGTTGCCGGTTGCCAGATGGACATAACGTTTAATCCGCATATCCTTGTTGCGCTTGACGATCAGCAGCGCCTTGCAGTGTATCTTGAATCCTGCGATACCGTAGATAACGTGCGCGCCGGATTCTTCAAGTTTTACCGCCCAGTTAATATTATTGTTTTCGTCAAACCGGGCCTTTAATTCCAGAATAACTGTGACCTGCTTGCCGTTTTCAGCGGCGCGCTGCAGTGCCTTGATTACCGGGGAGTCACCGCTGACCCGGTAAAGCGTCTGCTTGATCGCCAGCACATCCGGATCTTCCGCCGCTTCATTCAGCAGTTTGACTACCGGGTCAAACCCCTGGAAAGGCACCGCGTCCATTACACATTCCTCGCGGTCAATCACGCTGAACATCGAACCGCCGCCGGTAAATTCCGGAACCGGCAACGGCGGCCACGGCTGGTTCATCAGGTCGGGACGGTCAACCTTGCCGATAAACTCAAAAAAAGCGGCGGGATTAAGCGGCATCGGCACATTATATTTTAAATCATCATCCAGCTGGAATTGTTCCATCAGCCATTCCGCCAGCTTGCCGCGGCTGCCCTTGGGCAGTTCGAGCCGGATCGGCTCCCGGCTCTTGCGGTGAAGCAGTTCCTTTTTCATGTACTGCAGAAGGTCGGCAACTCCTTCCTCGTCCAGCGAAAAATCCATATCGCGGGTAATCCGGAAAGGAATGATTTCGTGTATTTTGCAGTTGCTGAACAGGAACTGGATATGCTCCATGATCAAATCTTCCAGCAGCACATACTGCTGCTTGTTTTTGGGCGAGAAACTGAGCCGGATAAAGCGCGGCAGCAGTTGCGGGACTTCGACGAATGCATGCAGCACTTTGCCGGAATCATCACGGCTCAGGCTGACGGCGATTTCAATTGCCCCGCTGTTGAGAATCGGAAACGGATGGCTGGGGTCAACCGCGAACGGAGTAAGCACCGGAAACACCTGATTGAGGAAGTATTCCTTCAGAAAAACCCGTTGTTCGCTGGATAACTGTTCAGGATTGACGAGTTGAATTCCTTTCTCCTCCAGCGCCGGCATGATTTCCTGCAGCAAATAACGGTATTTGCGCTCGATCAGCCCCTTAAGTCTTTTCTTTATCGCTTTGATTTGCGCCGCCGGTTCCAGTCCGGAACAATCGGTCTGCAATGTTTTGGAACTTAACAACTGCCGCAGCCCGGCAACCCTGATCATGAAAAATTCATCAAGATTGTTGCTGAATATGGCGATGAACTTGAGTCTTTCCAGCAGCGGGTTGCCGACATCGCCGGCCTCGTCCAGCACCCTGGCATTAAATTCTAGCCAGCTCAATTCGCGGGAAACAAAATATTTTTTATCGAGAAAACCACTCACTGCGCTAATACTCCTGAAATTTGCTATCCTCTGCACGGCTGAAAATTAAACTATAGATGAATTTTCAACCGCGCAAAGTATATATTGCTACTCTAAAACTATTTTCATTCCGTAAACATCTTCAAACAGATCAGATTTCCTGGTCAGCAGGGTTTTTTCCAGTCCCATGTCAACCGAACCGCTGCTTTTAATCGCCAGCACCCGGTCCTTGACGGTAACCGAGCAATTCCGGGTTTTACGCTCCTGGGAATTGGCCACGGCGTCGGCAACCCGGAGGATGGCAGCCAGTTTGCAGACCAGCACCCGCATCGATGGCGAAAGAATCATGTATTCAGGGTGTGACGCCTGCGGCTTGCCTTTGCGGTGATAGCGGGCCACGGCCGCCACTACCAGCCGCTCTTCTTCGGTCAAGCCGGGAATCTGCGTATTTGAAATCAGATAACACGAATGCTTATGATGCTTCCGCGAATCCACAAAACGGCCGATATCATGCAGAATCGCCGCAATTTCCAGATACAGCCGCTCCCGTTCGCCCAGTGAATGAACCGCATGCATCTTATCAAAAATTTTGACCGCTATCTCTTTAATTGCCTCGACATGGCACGGATCGAAACAGTATTTTTTGCCCATGGATTTAACCACGGACAGCATATCCGGAATAAACGGGTCTTTTTCATTGAACAACTGGCGGATTATATCTTCAAGCACGGCATTTCTGGTTGTCACCGCCGGCACAATCAGAGCACCGGCGCCGGTCATGTCGAAAAAGCGTTTTATAATCCAAGCGCATGGAACAATTCCCCTGGCGGCGACATCGCCGATCTGGTATTTTTCCGCTATTTCCGCCTGCGACATCAGATTGATTTTGCGGAAAAGTTTTTCAAATTTTTCCAGCGTAATTGTCCTGACCGGCTGATTCTTCACGGCTTTACCGTTAATATCCATAATGATGCGGACACTCTCGCCGACCGCAACAAACTGGATGGTTTTGGGAATGTCGGAAATCCGGCTGATCCGGTCGGCGATCAGGTCCGTATATGAATCAATGATGTCAGTGAGCCTTTCCGGTTCCGCCGCCTTGTTGCCGTATTCTTCAAAAATACGGATGGTGCCGAGGGCGAAAGTCTCGGCAAATTTCAGCTCCCCGTTGCGCACCAGTGAAACTTCCACCGAGCCGGAGCCTATTCCCAGCAGCAGCAGATCGGCTTTGGCCAGCGCGGTTTTCCCGCCAAGCGCTTTTTTTACCGCCATGGTGATCAGCGCGGCCTCTTTCGAGCCTTCCAGAATTTCCAGGTCAATGCCGCTGGCAATTTTGATATTGTTGATGAAGATTTCGCGGTTAAAAGCTTCGCGCACCGCACTGGTCGCGAAAGCCCGGATATAGCCGACTCCGTATTCCGCCGTTTTCGCGGCAAAATCTTTCATGATTCCGCACAGCAGACTGGTTGAATCAGGCGAGATCATGCCTCTGGTGAAAACATCTCTGCCCAGATTTACCGGCTGCACCAGGCTTTCCAGTATTTCGTAGCTTTTATTCTTTTCGATCTGGATTATATCCATCCGCGCCGAATGGGCGCCGATATCAATAATCGCCGCCTGCAGCGGCATCTTAATCTTTTTTGCCGGAATCAACGCCATTTTTTCCTCCGGGAAATATACTGAACGCTTTGATAATTATAAAACTTTACTCTTGAAATTTAAATGTCAAACTGGTTTTGCACAAGCCTTGGAACACGGAAATGCAATATTTTTTAAGGATTGTTCTGCTTTTGCAGTTTCTATATCTCTTTCTATTAGAAATCAATTAAAAACATGCCAGGCGACTGGCAAAACCGCCCGGATATATCTATGTTTTAAGGCGGACTTCGCCCGCAACCCAAAAGACAGGAAATTCAGGAGTCAGAATTCAGGAGTCAGAATAAAATTTATAATTTAAAACCTGAAATATGAAACCAGTAGTCAATATTTAAAAACGTTTAAAACATGGAAAACTAAAGCAAAGACACGAAAAGATTGTTAACTTAAGGAGCATGATCTTGAATAAAATAATACAGCAGGCAGGTGCGATCCCCTTTATTTTCGATAAAGAATTGAAAGTTATGATCATCACCTCCAAAGCATTTCCGGACCGCTGGGTGCTGCCGAAAGGGCACATTGAGGAAAACCATTCCCCGCAGGAAACTGCCGTTCGTGAAGCGTTTGAAGAAGCCGGAATCCACGGCGTCGTTTCGGATATCCCGGTCGGAGCTTACGACTATCACAAGTTCAATCGCAACTACCATGTTTTGATATATATGCTGAAGATAACTGAAACGCTTGACAGCTGGCCGGAGCAGACGTTCAGAAAGCGTCAGCTGCTGCCGCTGAAGCAGGCGCTGGCAGTCCTTAGCGATGCCAATGTCAGAGAGATTGTTACAGCCGCCGCCGATTTGTATTCCGTTTAACTTGAAAGTATTTTAGATATAGTGAATTTTGCGTTCCTGTATTCCGGTTAATGAGGTCTCGAAATGGCGATTGACACTAAAAAAAATCTTCGGGAAGTCAGATTTCTGCTTGCTCCGGAAAGAACGGATATTGCCGGCATGATAGCGGTGATCGCCGCCGGGTTCAGCGTCAATAAAGCAAGTGAAGAATGTGAACAGCAAACCTTTTTTGATTCTTATGACCGGCGTCTCCTCAACAAAGGTTTTATTCTGGCTAAATGTGGACGTCTTTATAATTTGACCAGCCTCGCGGACGATTCACTTCAGTCATCAATCGTCTGGAATAAAAAACATGAATTGAAGCACGGTGATGATATTTCAAAGACTGAATTAAGCAAAAAACTGTCGCGGATACTTGGCAACCGGGCGGTTATTCCACTGCTTGCGCTGGATGTCCGCAACCGCAGCTTCACTCTGGTGTCAAAAGCAAAACAGACCGTCATTCTGACTTTCAGTGAATACTCGCTCCCCGGCAGACCGGATTCTGCGCTGCCTGCAATCATCAGCCTGCAATCATCCCAGGCCGGCAAAAAGCAGCTAAGGGCAATGTGCTCATCCGTTGCGCCGGATATTCTGCGCGAAGCAGGCGGCATCTGGAAAACGTTAATTGATGCGGCGCTGAAAGCCGCCGGAATCGAATTTATTCCAACCGAAACGGCCGCGCAGAAATTTCCGCTGGATGCAACCATCAAGTCGGCGGCAATCTCCATTCTTAAAACACAGCTGGATATTCTCAGATATAATGAAAAAGGCGTCATCGCCGACATTGATTCTGAATGTCTGCATGATTTACGGGTGGCACTGAGAAAAATGCGCGTGGCGCTGAGCGAACTGAAAGAGGTCTTCCCGGAAGACAGGATCGCGCCTTTCGTGCATAAATTTGATGAACTGGGCAGCATTACCAACCAGCTCCGGGATTACGACGTTTTTATGGGTCGGAAGGAACATTTTTTAAAAATATTATCCTCCGGTATGCGTCCCGCGCTGCTCAACTTTTTTAAAACCCTGCGCCAGCGGCGGCATCGTCAGTATCTCGCGCTGGTTGCCATAATCAATTCAAAGCAATATTTGTCCACCATAACCGCCTGGGAAAAATTCCTGCATGGCGCGGACAAGCTTCCGGCAACTGAAAAATCCGGAACTGCGGTACTGCCGGGAATCGCCGCAATTATTCTGAACAGGCTGGAAAAAGTCATTGACAAAGGCCTCGCCGTGAAAACGGATTCTCCGGATGCGGTTTTACATAAAGTGCGGATTCAATGCAAAAAACTGCGCTACCTGCTGGATTTCTTCTGCTCAGAACTTCCGGGCGGCAAAACCGCCAGGGTGATCAAAGATTTGAAAAAGATCCAAACGGTACTCGGTGACTTCAATGATCTTTCAGTTCAAATCAGAAATATGGAGGAACGGCTCCACAAGCTGACCCCCGGCAGGACAGCAATAGAAAATGCCGCCATATTCGGTGCCATCATCGCCGCCATGTCAAAAGAGAAAGCTGCGATACAAGCTCAATTCAAAAAAGCGTTCAGTAAATTCAGCAGTCAGGAAACAATAACCCCGCTGAAATCTTTTCTAACTAAATCCCGTCCATAACGCAAGCATGAGTTGTATTCAAAATCGCGAAGTATTCGCAAATCTATGATTTTCAAGGTTAATTTTCTTCCGGCTTTCTCCGGTCGCATATTAGAAAAATGGCCGAATCGGGAGTAATATGTAAATCTGTATTTGTAATAAATCCGGGATTTTATGTGATGAGCAATGTATTTAAATTGAAATGTGAGAAATGTCACAGGGAATATGACGCTGACGCCATCGATCCAGGCAATATGCCGGAATGTGAATGCGGCGGAGCGATTCAGGCCGTCGGACAGCTTGTATTCTGCTGCGATGCCTGCAATACGGAAAGTGACCCGGTCGCCGTTTCACTGAAAGACCCGGTGCTCTGCCCGTCATGCGGCATGTCAATGCCGGTAATTAGTCAGGTTTTTGATGATATTCCGGCAGTGCCCGTCAAATCTCCGGAACAGCCTGCAAGCTCACCGGATAAAACCATCGGACTGGCGATTGACCGGAAAAGCAAAAATGACGGAACTGTTAAAAATAGTTCTTTAAAGATGGCGCAATCTGCTAAAGCGGCATCACATGAAGATAAAACCGTGATTTTGACGGATGCCTCAATTGAGGAACTTGGCCAGCATTCCGCTGCCAGAAGCAGCAAAAACAGTGGAGGCAAAAATTCAATTTTCGGCAAATACCAGATATTGAATGAAATCGCCCGCGGCGGCATGGGGATTGTTTACAAAATTTATGATCCGCATCTGAAGCGTGAACTGGCGTTGAAGTTGATGATCCAGGGTGAGGGCGCTACCGAAATGGCAATCAAGCGTTTTCTGCTGGAAGCCAGGGCCGCCGGCAACTTGAAGCATCCGAATATCATTGCAGTACATGAAATGGGTGAACTTGACGGACAGTTTTACTTCACCATGGATTTTATTGATGGCAGCTCTTTTCAGGATATCTTTCAATCCAGTCAGAAAATGCCGGAAAAGGTGTTTGTCCAGCACATGGCCGCTGTCTGTTCCGCGCTGCAGGCGGCGCATGACCGGGGAATCATTCACCGCGATTTGAAACCGGCGAACATCATGCTGGAAAAGCAGACCGGGCGCGTGGTGCTGATGGACTTCGGGCTGGCCAAGGATACTTCCAGCATGTCGATTCAGTCCATTACCGGCGCAGTTTTCGGTTCGCCTGCTTACATGAGTCCGGAACAGGCGCAAGGGCAGACGCACTCGATTGACAGCCGCTGCGATATTTACAGCATGGGGGTAATCCTTTATGAAGGCTTGACCGGCAAAAAGCCGTTTCACGGCGAAACCGCGTTTGAGACGATCAGCATGGTCGTCAATACCGAGCCTGTCCGTCCGCAGACTATCGCGCCCGGCGCAGTGTCGAAGGACATGGAAAATATAATTCTGAAGTGCCTGGAAAAAGATCCTGACCGCAGATATCAGAATATCATTGATCTCCGGGCCGACCTGCTGGCTTATCTTAAAGGCGATCCGGTTTCGGCGCGGCCGATTCCGCCTCACATGCGTATCTGGCGTAAAATCCGGCGCAAACCGGCGGTTCTCGGAACTGTGCTGGCGTCGCTGCTGGTAGTCGCCGCAATAATTGCCGGATGGCTGATTTTCAGCAGTCCGTCATATCTGGAAATCGCCGATGACGCGGTAAAAAGCGGAGATACAATCCGTCAAATTGGAGCCGTTAAAGATCTCTCCATTCGTCTGGAACAGCAAAAGATCAAAAAGCCGGAACAACGTGAAAAGGCTTTTAATTTATTCCGCAAATGTTATTCCGGCAGTCCTGAAGCCGCCGCCGCCGCCATCGGGGCTTCGGTTAAATTCAGCGATGAAAAAGCCATTCCTGATCTGCTGGCAATAGCGGTTAATCCTGCTGCGACGGATGCAAACAAAGCGGCGGCGGTCACCGCCGCCGGAATCATTGAAAGCGTCAAAAAAACCGGCATTCAGGAATATTCCGGCAGAATAGCAGAAATTGCCGCGGACCCGTTGGCGCCGGTTCCCGTCAGGATTGCGGCCGTGAAAGCATTGAAGTTCTTCATCGGCGCCACCGTAACTCCCGCGCTCCTCAGTATTGCCGAAAACCGCAAACTTGCGCCTCCGCTCCGGATTGCCGCGATAGAAGTATTGAGTGAAAGAGTTTCACTGATCAATCCGGGAATGAAAAATATCATCGGTCTGTATGCGGATGAGAACCGCGAGGTTGCCCAGGCGGCGGCCAAAGCTTTAACCAGAATCCGTGAACCCAGCCAGGTGTTGAGTTTCTACGGAATAAAAGAAGTCGTCGGCAGAGCTTATGCCAAAATTGCGGATATCAAGCTGAAAGAAGCCGAGCGGAACAAAGTCATGATGGACCTGATTAACGACACGCCGGATTCCAGCCGGCAGAAAGCAGACACCCCGCTGGAAGCCATGCTGAAGAAGCTTAAATCGCATGACGCAGGAGAAAGATCCGCCGCCGCATACGATCTGGGACAGCTTGGCGAAGGCGGTGCGGTGCCGGAGCTGGTCAAATGTCTGACGGACAGGGAGAATGACGTGCGCCGGGTTTCAGCCCGCTCAATAGTATTGCTTGCTCAGAAACAGGCCCCGGATTTGACATATATTCGCGATCTGATGCACGATCCGGAATCGCTGATCCGCGAGCAGGCGGTTTATATCCTGGGCGAACTGCAGGATAAGAAATCGGTTCCGGATCTAATCGCGCTGGCCCGGCAGGAAGAGAGTGCGCGGGTACAGACTGAACTGGCAAAGGCGCTGGCCCGTACAGGCGACGCTTCCGCCATTCCCGCGCTGGAGGAGATTTTCAACCGCAGCCGGGAAAACAGCGCATCCGCCGCGCTGACCAGCCTGAAAGCAATGTCCAAATTTGAAAAACCGGCCATCCCGTTTCTGATAAATTCACTGGATACCAAAGACCGCGAATTGAACTCGGCGGCGGCAGCATATCTCAAGGAGATCACCGGCGAGGATTTCGGCAGCGATAAACAGAAATGGACGGAATGGCTGAAAAAACAGAAACAGGAATAATGAATAAAGAACCGTCACAAATAGTATACGGACTGGTAGACGGTCTGGCCGTTCTTCAGGAGATGGCCATGAGCCCGGAGCCGGTTTCCGGTCTGGCTGTCGCCAGAAAGCTTGACCTCAGCCCGATCCGCGTTAACCGGCTGTTGAAAACGCTGGCATACCTGGGACTGGCTTACCGTACGTCATCCAGACGCTACGCCGTCGGCGCCGGCATGCACGTTATTGCAGCGCAGAGCATGGCGGCATCAGGACTTTTGAGCAGGTCATTCATCCATCTTGACCGGCTGGCCAAACACGGATATCTGGTCGCGCTCGGAGTGCTGTGGAAAGATAAAGTCTGCTACCTCTATTATAATTCAGGCGGCATGCCCGTTGAAAACGGTCTGGGCGGCATGACGCTTTATCCCGCGCTGGAGTCCAGCATCGGCATGTCGCTGCTGGCCGAACTGCCGGAAGAAGATGTCAAAGCTTTGTTTCATGAACAGGCGGATGAAGAACTTTTCCGGAAACTCGACGAGATCAGAAAGAAAAAACTGGCTATGGTAAAGCATAAAAATCACCTGAGTCTGGCGGTAAATATCGGCAGTCCGGCATATGCGGCAATCGCCATCTCCGGATTTAAAACCTCCGGAGGGATGGAAAAGTTTATAAAGCTTTTAAGAGAAGCCGCAAAAGCAATAGAGAAGACGAAATGAAATTCATCCATGGCTTTTGATTGCTGGAAAATAGCGGTTAAATAGTAATTTTTAAACAAATTTCTAATTAATTATGCATTTTTGATAAAAAAAGAGAAGCATCATTTGATTTTTTGTGCTAAAATATAATAATGATGATAAGAATATTTTTATGATCCTCTGGCTGCTGCTATGATTTTACGGATTTAAAATATGGAAATGGCCTTATGAAAAGACTGATGTATATTGATTTAAAGTGTTATCTGCTTGCGCTGGCGGGATTTTTTTCTGCCGTTCAGGTATCTGCGGTAACGATTCAAACCACTGATGTTGACAAAGACGGCACCCCTGATTATGTGATTGCTAACAAGTATTATACGGCCGTCATCATAAATCCTGGAGCGAAATCTCTGGATCTGTCTGCTCCCGGCGTATCCAGAGGCGGATGGTTCAAAGATATCGTTCCCGCCGGCAGCGAAAAAGGGCTTCTTGCCAGCGAAAACGGAGTTAAATTCGGACTTACTCAGGTTTTAGGGCCGATGACTTTCACTTCTCCAGAACAGGCCGCCAAAACCGAGGAGCCCGGCGCGGCGAAAGAAACTCCGGCCGAGCCTCCTAAAGAGTCCACCGAGCCTCCTGCTCCCGCCGCTGCGTCACAGCCGTGGCAGAGCAATGTAGAGAAGAAAGACAACGATACCGAGGTCATCGTATCTTTTTCTCAGGACGTTCAGGTTTCAAAAGAGCGATCTTACAAGCTTCGCATTGATACCAAGTTTGGCGATACCTCAAAGATTACCATCAAAGGAGTATTGTTTAACAACAGCAAGGAGATTTTAACAACTACAGTCACCCCGCGCCCGTTCTTCAATATAGCTTTTGAGGCGCTGGTGCCGAAATCATGGATATCCATCCCGATTAAAAGATCTTTCAACGTCGGTGACAAAAAGATAGTCTCTATTAACTCTGAGCCGATTCCAATCAGCAAAATGATGAAATATACCGAGTATAACGAAGACCGTTTTTCTAAAGCGGAACGCTGGGTTTCCGCCGGCAGCATCGGCGAAAACGGAGTTTTCGCAATCCTGACTAAAAGTCCTATATCCAAAATTGCTTTCTGGAAGGACAATGACAGTTTCGGCATTGAGCCGACCATCAAAATCGAAGTGCAGCCGGAACAGCGTGTCGAATGGGAATGGACCATTCTTTTCGGAAAAGGTTTGGAATCTGTATCTAAAGTCACCGACGCAGGAATTTATTCAGTAAGAAATGTGGATGTTAAAGATACCACCGAAGTAATTATTGACTATCTGCCGTCCAAAGACATGGACGGTATTTCTCTTGACTTGACCTTGAACTCGCCCGAAGGCAAGATGATCATGAACAAGAACAAGGAATTTGCCGGAATTTCACCGCTGAAACCGGGTTCGGTCAAGCTGAATCTGCCGGCGGATATGAAAAACAAGCGGTATCTGCTGAAGTTTGAATTTTTCACGAACGATGTCGCAATGGATCAATTTACCCACTGGCTGAATCCGCCCTTGAAGGCGGGGGCGGCACCATCTGCCGTAGCGGCACCTGCTTCACCTGCGGCAGAATAGAAAACCATACTTTATAGTTTTCTTCTGAATACAGACTTTATCTCTTTACGGCTTCTTTTTGCATTTAGTCCAATTCCGGGTTATATTACTGATATGGAATTGAATATGGAGAATTTATCAGGATGTCCATATCCGGTCCATTCGTATAAGAAATGTTGATATTTATGGAAGAAATGGAAAATGGCGAATAAAGACCTTACAGAGATCAGAGTAAGAAATGTGATGAACCAGATCCCGAAAAGCGCGATGGCGAAACGGGAGAGCAAGGTACGGAATACGGTCAGATCAACGCTGTCCTCCATGAAAACCGTCCTCGGCCAGCTGAAGGCGGGTAATATGAATAAACTGCGGAGCGAAAAGCGCCGCAAGAAAATTACCGTGATCACTATTCTTACAATCGTGGTTATACTTATTGTAATCGCGGCAAGAATAATCTTTCATTAAGGTTTGGCATTCTTAATCGAATAGATCCGCTGGAAATTTTTCCCGGCGGACACAGGATCAAGAATCTTGTCTTTGAACCGTCCGGTAAATGCACTTTCGTCTCCTCCTCCGGTCAGAATCGCTTTCCGGCAGTTATTCCCGATTGACAGGACTTTCCCTCTCGGGTTGTCAAAGCACCATACATCCTGCGAAACTCCCAGCATTTTTCCATAGAAAACAATTGAATACGGGTCCGCATTAAAACTGATATAGATCCTGGCGTCCGGCTCCGCCGCCCCCTGCACCTGAAGGGATTTTACCGCGTCAAACGGGTTGAAACTCTCCTTCATGTAGTACGGGCAGAAAAAGTCATCCAGAGCCTGCTGCCCGACATATTTTGCCGAAAGATATTCTTTAATCTCCTGCTGCGCCATCCCGCAGGCAAAAACCGCGCCCGCAAGTACGGCCAGCGGCAGCAGCGGTTTCACCGCCAGACGGTATTGCTTTAATCTGGCCAGCGCAAACAGATGTCCCAGTCCGCGGCAGAGTAAATACATCCACACCGGCCAGATGGAGAAGAAGACTCTGGGAAACGGCGCAGGCGAAATGATTAAGAAAAACGGCACCGGCAGCAGCAGCACCAGAACCGCGATCAAAGCCCTCCTGCACGAATGCTTTCTCTTCAGCAGCAGCAGCGCGGTAAAAATTACGGTGATGATGACCGGCAGGAATGAAATCGCCCAGGATAAATAGAGCACAGTCATTGCCGCTATACCATTGCTCCAGCCTTCTTTGAGCGCCATTACTCTGGCGACTCCTCTGGAGACCGGCAGATAAAACAGTACCAGCGCAATCAACGGAATGACCGCTAAAAACATGTAGCGGAGAATGAATTTCCGGCTTTTCAGCGGGAATTCCGCAAGACATAAAACTACAGCGCCGAGAGCGATAATATTAGAGGGAATGGTGCCGACGGCCAGCAGGCTGATGATGAAATAAGCGGTTCCGTTTTTCCAGTCCGGTCCGGTAATCCAGGACCGCGCAAATTCCAGCGCCATGACGATGAGCAGAAAACTGAGCATATAGCCGCGTATCGCAACGGAATATATCCCGAACGGCAGCGAGAACGCGAAACAAGCGCAGACCAGCGCGGCCGGCCAGATGCCGCACGGCTTCTTCCACCGGAAGAACATGGTTGCGAATGCGGCAAACGTAATGACCAGCGATAACAGCCGCAGGTATACATCGAATGCGACAACCGGCTGGTAGGCGTACGACCAGAATTTAAGCAGTATGGTATATATGATGTGATTGTTCGGGATGACATAGTTATGATAGATTTCCACCGGCCCCGGGAGGGCCATGAAATTCATAACCGTCAAAGCCTCGTCAAACCACAGTGGCCGGAAAGCTCCATCCCGGGTAAAATACAGCACCAGAATAAAAAGCGCCGCGGCTGTCAGAAAACTCTTCTTGCTTCTACTTTGAGCATGATCCGTCATATCCGCCTTTTAGTGTTTTTTAGACTTTTAGGTCTTAGGTTTCAGGTCTTAGATCTTAGATTTTATCCTGACTCCTGACTTCTGACTCCTGACTTCCATGCCTTTTGAGTTGCTGGCAAAGCCCGCCTTAGTTTAAGCTCATTACCATGCGCATCAGCTGGTCGCCCTTCATCAGTCCAAGGCGGCCTTTCGGCGCTTCGTTTTCAGTAAAGCGGCAGATGCCGTCAGGGGTGATGCCCGGACCGCAGACAGCGACAGGAACCGGAGTCGTGGTATGCTGGCGCAGTTTGATCGGCACCGGGTGGTCAGGGAGCACCGCAAAAATCACGGGTTCGTTCGCCAAAGCTTTCATCACCGGAGCTACGATTTTGGCGTCGAAGTCAGCTATCGCCTGCATTTTCAGGGCCAGATCGCCCATGTGGGAACATTCATCTATCGCCTCGACATGCAGATACACAAAATCATGCGTCTTCAAGGCTTCCAGCGCCGCCTCGACTTTTCCGGCGTAGTTGGTATCGATGAATCCGGTTGCGCCGGGAACATCAATCACGTCCATGCAGGCGCATTTAGCCAGTCCTTTGATTACGTCAACCGCGCTGATTACTGCTCCGGTGCGCCCGGAATAGCGCTCGGCAAACGGCATCAGCGACGGTTTTCTGCCTGGACTCCACGGCCAGATATGAGATGCCGGAGCGTCTTTCCCCTGGTTCAGCGGATGCAATGCCAGAAATCTGGCGGTCCGGGCGGAAAGGTCTTCCAGGAATTTCACCGTGTGAACGGCTTTGGCATCGCCGGCCAGCGGAGCAAGTCGCAGTTCATCCAGATGCATCCCTTGGGATGAATCCGGCTTGAAATAATCAACCTTGTCAGAGAACTCGCTGCCGTGCAGCACCAGCAGATTGCGGTAGCTTACTCCGGGGTAAAAAGTGACCTTCCCGCTGCCGAACTCGTGCTGGAGATCGGCCATAATGCGGGCGGACACCGCGTTGTCAATGTGTCCGGCGGAATAATCCAGCAGAATGCCGTCCGGCGAGACCGTCACCAGATTGCAGCGCCAGGCAATGTCATCCGGTCCCAGTTCAATGCCCTGGCTGACGGCTTCAATCGGACCGCGTCCGGGATAGTTCTGTTCCGGATAAAAACCCAGTACCGACATGTTGGCCACGTCGGAAGAGGTGGGCAGCCCTTCAGGCAGGGTCAGGAAAGTGCCGCTGGCGCCGCTGGCGGCAATAGCGTCCATAGCCGGAGTTTCCACTGCTTCCAGCGGAGTTCTACCCCCCAGCTCATCCAGCGGGAGATCGGCCATCCCGTCTGCAAGAAAAATAATACCTTTCGGCATAAAAAGCTCCATGTCTTAAAAAGTTACCCTTCAATATACACCGGAAAAGGCTCTTTTCCAGCAGAAGAAAGAGTCGGAAAACAATTCTAAAGTTCTAAAGTTTTTACCAGTTACCAGTCAC
The DNA here is from genome assembly GCA_903840185.1 of uncultured Lentisphaeria bacterium. GTDB lineage: Bacteria > Verrucomicrobiota > Lentisphaeria > Victivallales > Victivallaceae > CAIPAT01. Next base: position 37,423 of record CAIMFA010000686.1, read on the forward strand.
CAGTCACATTCTTTCCATTCTGGACATTCCGGACACCCTTGTGCAGAACCGTCCCGTCATTGCGGGACCGTTTATCGCACGAAGACACGGAGGCACAAAGAACAGCCAGTTTTAACATCTGCGCCAATCTGCGTCATCTGCGGATCATTCCGGAGACATTAGAGAGTCGTTGAACACAACTGTGCAAAGTAGGGCGGTTTTGCCAAAACCGCCTCAT
>CAIMFA010000687.1 GCA_903840185.1 uncultured Lentisphaeria bacterium
AGCCGCATTACGATGCCGAACAATTCCATAATAATCTTATTCCCGTACTCAACATCTGGGATCAGTATCTCTTTACTGAGAACGAGAATATACTGCGCGAAAACTTTGAGCTCATGCAGGATTGCATCCGGTTCATAATCAGCGGCACCTTGAAAAAAGACGACAACGGCAACTATTACCTCAGGGAACTGATCTGCGTGGATGAATCCATTAAAAAGAAAAGGAACGATCTGCTTACGGCAGCGGCGACCAAACGCTGTATCGGGATTCTCCGGGAAGCCTCGGCAATCATCCGGCTTGAAACCGATGACATGATCCTAAGCAGCGAAGCCGCTTTCGACTCGATTCTGGACAGCCTCCGGCAGGACGGAGGTTACCTGGCCTATGAAGGCGCGGAAACAGGCAACTGGGCGGTTATCCTGGCGTATCTGCATCTGCCGGAACCGGAGGTTTTAAGCCGGGCAGTTGCCGGTATTGAGGCAGGATGTCAGGAATCGCACGGGATGGGGTTGTCGCATTCTTCGCGGATGCGTTGCGCCACCTGGCCGTGGGTCGAAGGTATTTTCGCCTGGTCGCTGGCGGTCAACCGGAATCCCGCGGCGGTAAATTATCTGCTGCAAATGTCCAGATTTACCAATTTCTACGGCGGTCTGCCTGAATATGTATGGGACCACAGCGAACCCTCCAGAGAATGGTTTGTGGCGGCCCACGGTGTTTTCATTGCGGCATTGCATGAAATTCTATTTAAGGTTGAGGGGAATGTCATAGAATTTCTGCCACTGGGGATTGCCGCCCTGCCCTGGAACAATATCTCAATTTGCAATTTCAGGCTTCCGGCAGCCGTATTGATTTCGATGGACGTTCAAAAAACAGCAGGCAGTTGCGTAATGAAACTGACCAGCGTTTCAGCCTCTGAAAAAAAATTGATAGTGCGATACGGCGGCAATTCCGAAGATTTCATTTTGAAACCTAATCACTATCATCGCATAATTTTCAAGATTTGCTGATCAAGGATCCGTACAAAAATAAACTTGCCACGTTTCTTTTTGAACGGCTTTATGAAAACAGATGACTGCCAGACAGGCTGATGAGGGTGTTGATTGACTGGTCATTGCCTCCCCCTGGTAAATAGATGTTTTCCAGTTTCAGCATCCCGGCATAATAGAGCTGTTCAAAAATATCGTATGTCACGGCCGCGCGCATCTCAAGCCGTTCACCAGTATAATGCGGGGCAACCGCATTGTCTGTGATGCAGGCCAGCAGACTTGAAGGATGCCGGGACAGGTAACGGACAAAAGACTCTAATACTCCAGCCGGAATATGAGTGTCAACGACAATATCCGGGGCAAGCTGTTCCACCTTTATTGTGCTTGGGGTAACTACTGAAACCGAGTTTGGCGGAATTTCGAGAAGCCGATGCCGGGTGTCGCCCATAGCCAAAGCGCAAGTCGAAAGGAAAGCTCCGTCATCCTGAAAATGCAGACACAAGCGCTGATTCATGTTCGCAACATAGATATGCTCCGGCCAATCCCGGAAGATAAACAGGGAAACACCTTCTTCCCGCAGGAGAGACGCAGTCTCGCGAACGGCGGCAAACGGATCGCCCAGCCGCTTACAGACCTCCGCGGCATATCCGGTCACAAGATCCGAGACATGGACTTGCGATCCATCCTTGAGATTCGGATATTTTTGCGTGGAAGCATTGTAATCCGCACTGGAAAAACTGGTGTTTTTATCCAATAAGCGGTTCCCGATTTCGACCAGCTTCTGCTGATCGGATTTGAAATACCCGCTGCTTCCCTGGGAAATCAAAAGTACCGAACCGTCCGCACTAAGAAACGGGTGGGCATACCGGCTGTCCCCCCCGCTGTTGGTCCGGCTGTGAAAAAATCCTACCGTTCCGGGTAGTTCCTCCACTGAAAATCTGGCTTCCCAGCATTTCGAACAACCAGTCGTCTTGTGATTGCGGATCACTCCATCATTTCCGAGAACGCCGATCCCTGTATAATATCCGCTCCACAACCCTTCGATGCGTTTACCGGCTTCGAGCAGCATGGGCGCTGCCTGTTTTTTCTTTCCAACATAAGCACACATTACACACATAATAAGACCTCCATAATATTAAGGCCATCCAGGAAGATACATGGATCTGACCAATGCCATTAAATGATTGGCTGCTCATTGCTTTTTAATATTTTATAGCTAGTTTCCGTTTATGGTTCATGTTTGAGGTAATTTCATAAGTTTGAATTAAAACCTTGAAAAATGCGGAATGAAATTCATTTCAGGTTCAAACCAGACTGACATGAATAATCCCGCAAAACATATATTACCATATAGAAGTATTTTTTTCCAATGTATGGAGGAAGAATTTGACGAATTGACAGCCGACCGGAAAGAGACAGTACCGCCAAAAGTCTACAGACGCTAAAAATAGAATTGCGGATGTAGTTTGGAAAAATATTTCCGGCTTGAATCCGCAATTTTCATGCCGCCATTTGTTGCTCACAGGCCAATA
>CAIMFA010000688.1 GCA_903840185.1 uncultured Lentisphaeria bacterium
AAGAAATTAACCACAGAGGCACAAAGGCACAGAGAAATCAATTTTCCGGCTTAAAACAATTTTTACGGAGTTATTATCGATGTGTGTCTTTGTGGTTAAAAACCGGAAGCTGGCGCTTCGAAGAAATCGGCGGGGGGATTGACATTCAAGAGTATTCCTGTTGTCTTTGATTTGATGGTCGCGCCGGGGAAATAGACGGTGTAGTCGACCGGCAGATTTACGCCGTCATAAGAACCGTAATTGTAAAAATCCGTAACCACTTTCATGTTGCGGCCGAATTCCGGCGCGGTGATTTCCGTCCGGCGGATAAACCAGCTGTTCCGGTCAACATAAACGATGTACGGCGGCAGTGTTAATTCCGGCGGCGGATAACAGGTCAGCATGGCGCAGTCGAAATTATTCAGCTTATATTTCTTCTTATCCCACACAATTTTGGTAAAAATCTTGTCGAATCTGGCTCCCGGGTGCATGAACATGACCAGAAAACGCATCGGTTCGGCTGCCTCGCCGCTAAGTTTTGGAACTGAGCCGACCGCGGTTTTCTTCCAGAACGTTTGTCCGTTGAAGCCGCGCGATTCTAGCTGGAAAACCCCCATTTTCGTATCCGCCCGGTATTTGTCAGGATTGACAAAACACGCGGTCAACTGGCTTTTTACACCTTTGCTTTCGATGACATTTTGAATCTGCAGCATAATGGAGGATGCTTTGGACAGTTTGTGCGACGGATCAACTGCGGCAGACATCTTTTGCAGAATGGTCTTCACTTCCGGCGGATTGAGTTCCGCCTCCTGGGCGGACAGCGTCCAGGCGGACATCAGGGATGCAAGTAAAACTAATATTTTCATTTGTTCCATTTTGATTCTCTATTCATATTTCCGGTTTTTATTCAATAGTCCTTGGTCCTTGGTCCTTGGTCCTTGGTCCTTGGTCCTTGGTCCTCTGGCTCCAGGTTGTTCCTACTGTCTACTGTCTTCTGGCTTCTGTATTATTCTGATTCCTGTTTTACCTGTTTTGCCCCCGCCTTAATGCAGCGCATACGGTGAATGTCGTTTGCGGTAATCGGCGGGAGTGAAGCCGCAGTTTTTCTTGAATGCCCGGTAGAAACATTCCAGATTGAAGAAGCCGCATTCAAACGCGATTTCTTTGATACTCTGTTCACTGCCCGCCAGCAGAGTTTTCGCTTTCTGGAGACGGCGGTTAAGAATATATTGATGCGGCGAAATGTATAAATATTTTTTGAAAAGCGCGAACAGGTAAGGCTCGCTGACGCCGGCCCTTTGCGCCAGGTCGCTGACCGGGAACTCGCCGTCGGGCAGTTCATCTATGATCGCCATCGCCCGTTTGACCGGCAGCGGATAATCCGGTGTATCCTTGCGCCGCGTGTAGCAATATGCTTCCCAGAACACCCGGTTGTATAAATATTTTCCCAGAACGTCCCGGTCATAGAAATTATCATGAAAACAGCGCTGCGCCTCCTGGGCAAAATCAACGGCCGATTGTTCGTCATGCCATTTGGTGACTCTGGGCAGCACACGGTTGCGCAATTTGACTTTAAACGCGAGCACCAGGCAGCGGTAAGGATCATCCGGCGGGGTGCGGTGAATAGTCAATTCCTTGCTCAAATGCCAGAAAACAGTCCCCTTACCGTAAACGTTATCCTGCCCGTTGGCTTCAAAAAATATTTTCCCGCCGGTCAGGATTTCAATATATTCCGTTCCCAGCGGAATGCGGTGAGGCGTGACCGTGCGTCCGTGCGGCGCTTCAAAATAGCCGACGTTGATCAGGCTTTCGTACATATCCGAATTGATAATGTGACCTTCCATAAGAGCAATCAATAAATAATAGTTTTTGTCAATTGATAAATATAGTTATGCGTAATAGAATATAAGTCATAGTATTTTTTTTGAAAGCATCCGTATAAACGTTTTTCATTTTTCTTATAAAGGAGAAAAAGTAATGAAACCGATTTCAGTGCAGTTGTATTCGTTGAGAGAACAAGCGGAAAAGGATTTTGTCGGAGTGTTGAAAAGAGTAGCGGCCATCGGCTACAAAGGCGTGGAACCTGCCGGATTCTGGAATCTCACCCCGAAAGAGCTGAAAAAAATCGTTACGGATCTGGGTATGGTAATCTCCTCCACTCACAGCCCGTGGGCCAATCCCGACAACCTTAATCAGGTGATCGAAGTCGCCAGCGAACTCGGCATTGACCTGGTGGCCTGCGGATACGGCCGGAACGATTTCAAAGATCTGGACGCTATCAAAGCCACCGCCGACAAAGTCAACGGCATGCAGGAAAAACTCGCCGCCGCCGGAATCACGCTTTTCCAGCACAATCATGACTTTGAATTCGAACGCATCAAAGGCCGCATCGCCTATGATATTTACGCTGAACTCTGCCCGAAAGTAAAATTCGAGCTGGACACCTACTGGGCCGCCAATTTCGGTCATGAAGACGCCGCCGAACAGGTCAAAAAATTCAAAGACCGCTGTATTCTGCTTCACATCAAGGACGGTATGTTCGACAAGGAACACAATACCATGGTCGCGGTCGGTTCCGGCAAAAACAACATCAAGGAAATCATCGCCGCCGCCGATGAAAAAGTCACCCGCTGGATGGTGGTTGAACTTGACCGCTGCGATACCGATATGTTCGAAGCAGTTGAACAGAGCTACAAATATCTGATTTCAAACAAGCTGGCGAGCGGCAACAAGTAAACGATAACAGGAGAATCCGTAAATGAAAAAAGTCAAAGTCGGTATTATCGGATGCGGACATATCAGCAATGCGTATTTTAACGCGGCAAAGCGTTTCGACATCCTTGACGTAGTAGCCTGCGCGGATATCAATCCGGCCGCGGCCAAAGCCAAAGGCGAAGAGCACAAGGTCAAAGCCGTAACCGTCAACAAGCTGCTGGCCGATCCGAACATTGAGATCGTCGTAAACCTGACTATTCCTAAAGCTCACGCCGAAATCGCGCTGAGAACTCTGGAACACGGCAAGCATGCCTATTCTGAAAAGCCGTTCGCCGTCACCTGCGAAGAAGGCAAAAAGATCGTCACTACCGCGAAAGCTAAAAAGCTGCTCGTAGGCTGTGCTCCGGATACTTTCCTGGGCGGCGGCCATCAGACCTGCCGCAAACTGATTGACGACGGCTGGATCGGCCGCCCGATCGGCGGAACCGCGATGTTCATGGGCTACGGCCCTGAAAGATACTACCATCCGTCCCCCGCTTTCTTCTACCAGAAAGGCGGCGGCCCGATGTTCGACCTCGGTCCCTATTATATCACCGCGCTGGTCAACCTGCTCGGACCCGCCAAACGCGTTTGCGCCATCACCACGAAGGCGTTTGACGTAAGAGAAGCCGGCCCGCAGGCGCTGATCAAACGCGAAAAACTGCCCGTTGAAGTGCCTACCCACCTGGCCGGAGTTATTGAATTCCAGAACGGCGCGATCATCAACATGATTACCAGCTTTGACGTATGGAAGCAGGGACACAACCCGATTGAGATCTACGGTACTCAAGGAACGCTTTTCGTGCCCGACCCGAACGGTTTCGGCGGCCCGGTAAAACTGGCCACCGGCGGCGTACCCGGTCCCGTCATCAGCGAATGTCCGCTCTCCCATATCTACACCGAGAATTCCCGCAGCATCGGCGCGGCGGATATGGCCTATGCCATGCAGTCCGGACGCAAACACCGCTGCAGCGGCGCTCTTGCCTTCCATGTTCTCGAGATCATGGAATCATTTGAAAAGTCCAGCATTGCCGGCAAACATATCGAACTGTCCACCACCTGCGAACGCCCGGCGGCGCTCCCGCTAGGTCTTCAGGACGGTCTGCTCGACCTGTAAGCTGTATAGAAGATTCATGGCCGGAGGAAAGTAATTTCCTCCGGCTTTTTTGTTGTCGTAATTGTTTTATGTTTAAATATTAACGTAATTCATATTATTCCGCTGCTGTTTGCAGTTTGATAAACCTGAAAACCGGGTTAACTTAATTTCCATGAGGCATGAGAAATTATTGGCGACATGGCATTTTATACGGAATCCAACTGAGCAAAAGGCTCGATTCCAGTACAATAAGAAGCGGCATGGACGGCAAAAACACGGAGGAGAAAATGAGCGACAATCCTTTACAACAACTGGGCAATCTCGGACAGTCAATCTGGCTGGACTACATCCGGCGCGATCTGATCTCCAGCGGCGGACTCCGGCAATTGATTGCAGATGACGGGCTGCGCGGCATGACTTCCAATCCGGCAATTTTCGAAAAAGCGGTATCCGGCAGCAATGATTATGACGATGATATCCGCGCGATGTCGGCCGCGGGTAAAAACTCCAATGAAATCTACGATGCGATCAGTGTGCAGGATGTGCGCGACGCCGCCAGCGTGTTCCGCCCGGTTTATGCCTCCACCAGCGTGCTTGACGGCTATGTCAGCCTGGAAGTCAATCCGCATCTGGCGCATAACACGCAGGGCACTATTGAAGAAGCCCGCCGCCTGTGGCAGGCGCTGGACCAGCCCAATGTTTTCATCAAAGTCCCGGCAACCCTTGAAGGTCTGCCTGCCATCCGTCAGTTGATCAGCGAAGGCATTAATATCAATGTCACACTGATTTTCGGTCTCCCCCGTTACCGGCAGGTAGCGGAAGCCTTTATTGCCGGCATGGAGGACCGCTGCAGCCAGGACAAGCCGCTGCGGCATGTGGCGTCCGTCGCCAGCTTCTTCCTCAGCCGGATTGACACCCTGATTGATCCGCTGCTGGAGAAGATACTCAAGCAGGGCGATGCCAACTCCGTGCTCGCCGTAAAACTGCAGGGACAGGTTGCCGTTGCCAGCGCCAAAGCGGCTTATCAGATATACAAGGAATTATACTTCGGCGAACGTTTTCAGAAACTGATGGAGAAAGGCGCACTTCCGCAGCGTCTGCTCTGGGCCAGCACCGGCACCAAGAATCCGCAATACAGCGATGTGAAATATATTGACTCAATTATCGCTCCGAACACGGTCAACACGATTCCGGTGGAAACGCTGGACGCCTACCGCGACCACGGCCGGCCGGCAATCCGCATTGAAGAGGATATTGACCAGGTGGTGGATGTCTTTAAGTCGCTGGAGGAACTGGGTATCAATATTGACCAGGTGACGCAGCAGCTTGAAGATGACGGCGTTGAAAAATTCAACAAGCCGTTTGACAGTTTGCTGCAGACTATTGAGCGAAAAGCAGCGGAAGCGAATTTGTAAAAGAGTGTTAAAAAAACATAAGTTCCATAATTCCCATATCCAGGAGATATACTATGAATAAGCCGTTATCCAGCGACATGCTGCGCAAGATGAATGCTTACTGGCGCGCCGCCAATTATCTTTCCGTCGGACAGATTTACCTGTATGACAATCCACTTTTGAAAAAGCCGCTGACGCTGGATCATGTGAAACCGCGTCTGCTCGGCCACTGGGGAACTACCCCGGGTCTTAATTTTATCTATGTTCATCTCAACCGGCTCATCAATAAATATGATCTGAATGTGATTTACATCACCGGCCCCGGACATGGCGGCCCCGGCCTGGTAGCCAATACCTATCTGGAAGGCACCTACAGCGAGTTTTATCCGGACATCACCCAGGATGAAGAGGGTATGCAGAAGCTGTTCAAACAGTTCTCCTTTCCCGGCGGCATTCCCAGCCACGTGGCCCCGGAAACTCCGGGCTCGATCAATGAAGGCGGCGAGCTGGGTTATTCGCTGGCTCACGCTTACGGCGCGGTGTTTGACAATCCCGACCTGATTGCCATGTGCGTGGTCGGCGACGGCGAAGCTGAAACCGGACCGCTGGCCGCGAGCTGGCACTCCAACAAATTTCTTAATCCGGTTCATGACGGCGCGGTGCTGCCCATTCTGCATTTAAACGGTTACAAGATCGCCAATCCAACGGTTCTGGCGCGCATCAGCCACGAGGAACTGGACGAACTGTTCCGCGGCTACGGATATAAACCGTACTTTGTCGAAGGCGACAAGCCGCTTGAAGTCAACCAGATCATGGCGGAGGTGATGGAAAAGGCCGTCAACGAAATCAGGGAAATCCAGACGAAAATCAGGGCGAAAGGCTTTACTAAACGTCCGATGTGGCCGATGATCATCATGCGCACCCCCAAAGGCTGGACCGGGCCCAAAGAAGTTGACGGCCTGCCGGTTGAAAACACCTGGCGTTCGCATCAGGTGCCGCTGGCTGAACTGGCGACTAAGCCCGGACATTTGAAGATGCTTGAAGAGTGGATGAAAAGCTATAAGCCGGAAGAGCTGTTCGACAAAACCGGCAGACTTATTCCCGAACTGGCGGCGCTGGCTCCGAAAGGCAATCTGCGCATGGGCGCCAATCCTCATGCCAACGGCGGACAGTTGATGCACGACTTGAAAATGCCTGATTTCCGGAAATACGCCATTGATGTTCAAAGTCCGGGAACGGTTACGGCTGAATCCATCCGCAGCATGGGCGCGTTTGTACGCGACATTATGAAACTGAACTGGGAGCGGCGCAATTTCCGGGTATTCGGCCCTGATGAGACCGCCTCCAACCGTCTGGGCGCGTTGTTTGATATCACCGAGCGGGTTTCGACCGCGAAAATACTGAAGACCGATGACCATGTTTCGCCGGACGGGCGGGTGATGGAAGTGCTCAGTGAACATTTGTGCCAGGGCTGGCTGGAAGGCTATCTGCTCACCGGACGGCACGGCCTGTTCTCCTGCTACGAGGCATTTATCCACATTGTGGATTCGATGTTCAACCAGCACGCCAAATGGCTGAAGGTGACCCGTCATATTCCGTGGCGGCGGCCGATTGCCTCGCTGAACTATCTGCTCACTTCCCATGTGTGGCGGCAGGATCACAACGGGTTCAGCCATCAGGATCCCGGCTTTATCGATCTCGTCGTAAATAAAAAATCGGAAATTATCCGCGTATACCTGCCGCCGGACGCCAACACCCTGCTTTCGGTGACAGACCACTGCATGCGCAGCCGCAATTACATCAACGTGATCGTGGCAGGCAAACAGCCGCAGCTCCAGTGGCTGGATATGGATTCCGCGGTAAAACATTGCTCCGCCGGTCTAGGCATCTGGGGCTGGGCCAGCAATGATCAGGAAGGCGAACCAGATGTGGTGATGGCCTGCGCCGGCGATGTGCCGACTCTGGAAACACTGGCGGCGACCGAACTGCTCCGCCAGCATCTGCCGGAATTGAAGATCCGCGTAATCAACGTCGTCGACCTGATGACGCTGCAGCCGCATACCGAACATCCGCACGGATTGAACGATAAAGATTTCGACCTGCTGTTCACCAAAGATAAACCCGTTATCTTTGCGTTCCACGGTTATCCATGGCTGATTCACCGCCTGACCTACCGCAGAAACAATCATGCCAATCTGCATGTCCGCGGTTATAAAGAGGAAGGAACCACCACCACGCCGTTCGATATGGCCGTGCTGACCGAGATCGACCGTTTTCATCTGGCCGGCGATGTAATCGACCGGGTTCCCCGTCTGGGTTCAAAGGCCGCCTATGTCAAACAGTTCATCCGCGACCGGCTGATCGACCATAAAAATTACATCCGGATTCACGGTGATGACATGCCCGAAATCAAAAACTGGGAATGGACACTGGAATAAATTACCGAACTCTGCACGGCTGAAAATTTAAGGAGTTGTGAAGAAATAAGTGGTACTTATATACGCAGGTATCCGGGAGAAATTCCGGCTTCGCCGGAAAGGAGCAAAGCCGCAGAGCTTTGTAACGAGGCGGCGGAACTGGAAGTTCCACGGAGACCACAGTAGAAAGTGCCAGTTATTTTTGAACGACTCCTAAGCAAACACGGGCAGGGGAGCATATAACTGTATAAACGAATTCAACCGAGGGAGACAATGCAATGATTACGTTAATGAATGATCTGCCTGATCATGTTATCGGGTTCACCGCCAGCGCCAGAATCACCGCCGAGGACTATGAAAAAATATTGATTCCAGCGGTGGAAGCTAAACTGAAAGTTCATGACAAGATCAGCATACTCTACTGTCTTGGCAAGGACTTCGAAAGTTTTTCAGCCGGGGCAATATGGGATGACACCAAACTTGGCATGATACATCTCCTGTCCTGGGACAAGGCCGCGGTTGTCACTGATGTCGGCTGGATCCGCAACGCGACCCGGCTGTTTAGCGCACTGCTGCCGTGCTACACCAAGACCTTTTCAGAGAAAGACCTGGCGGAAGCAAAAAAATGGGTTAGCCAGTAGCCATTTTTATACGGGGAAAATTACGCAGACCTGTTGAACAATGCCGCCTGACAAGTAAGTCGGCATTTCCCGGCTGTCGGCGGCCCCGCAGACATAAATAGTCATGCATATTCATTTCATGGGGTTCATGGGGCTTATGGGACTTATGGGGCTTATGTTTTTTTCTTCTCCCCGTCCATTCTGTCCGTTTCGTCCGTTTTGTTCCCATCCCGCGTAGCGGATATTCCAGTCCGGCAAGGTCTGGATCCCGCGAGGCGGGAGAATATCCAATTGATGAAGGAAAGGCAAAATACAATCATAACATATTCAAGCGCACCGCATCGATACTGCCGGAATAAAGCAGGAGTTATAGTTGTACTTTTTTTACCTTGAACATTGGATATTCTCCCGCCGGGCGGGACTGAATATTGGATATTTAAATTATTTGCCCGTTATCCATGTAACGATTACGAATCCATGGGATTCAGTGTTTCCATTGCCTCGTTTGCCAGCAGCCGGTGAATATCGTGATCCAGACATAACCAGGCCGGGTGTTTGATTTTACCCGAAACATGCAGCGACAGTTTATTCTGCAGCCACGGCCCGATGAAGCGTCCCAGGTATGAATAACTTCCGGTAAAGACTATCAGGTCAAGTCCGCCCATTGCCGCTATTCCGGAACCGCAGTTTTTAAGGATGCCGTACTGCATAATATCTTTCGCCAGCTTATATTCCGGGGCCGATTTACTGAAGATGTGATCAAAGCTGACATTTTTCCCGCAGATTGCGGTGAATCCGCTTTTGGTTGTCAGAATGTTATTGATTTCTTCCGGGCCAATGTCCATTTTCTTGGAGATGGCGGTTATCAGATACGGATCTATTTCGCCGCAGGTGGTTAATCCGGGCAGTCCTTCAAGCGGCGTGGCACCGGATGTGACCATCAACGGCCTGCCATCCGCGACCGCCGCGATTTCCGGCCTGTTTTCCAGGCATATTGACAATATTTTTCTGGCGTTTAAAGTTTTTTTGCCCTCAAGATACGCGTATTTATGGAAGATGCCGTGATAGCCGAATCTTCTCAACCCGATATTGCTCATATCAGGCGATACCGCGTAATATTTCTCCCGGTCAGGCAGTTCGGTGAAGAATGATGTTTCAAAGGCGACAACCGCCACCGTTTCCGGGAATATCTCGCTTACCGCCGCCAGCAGAGTTATTACCGGCGGAAGATGCAGCGGAGAATACGGAATGTATTTTTCCAGTTCCGCCATCATGTCATCATCCGCTATTTTTGTACGGGTGAAGATGCTTCCTCCGAAAGGAACCCGGATTGAAATGGCGAAATCAATGGTTGTTATGGCCTCGTCAGTATATCCGGACAGGATAATCTTCTCTTTTACCTCCCGCAATATCTTCTGGATATGCCTGCTGCCGCGCCAGTCTTTGACCATGCCTTCCAGCAGCGGCTTTTCACTTTCTGTATCCTGAAGCGTATACTCGATTTTGGTCAATGTTGGTGAAAATGTAAGTATTTTCATGATTTTAAGTCCTGTGTAACAGCCTTTATTGGACGACCGGTTATGGTTTCATAGGTTCTGCGCGCGATTGCCAGTTCTTCATTGGTCGCTATCACCAGTATTCTTACCGGACTGTTTTCCGCGGAGATATCAACCGGCAGCTTGTGCGCATTGTTGTTTTTAGCATGGTCTACTGACAGCCCGAATATTTCCATACCCAGGCAGACATTTGCCCTGACGAACGGCACTTCTTCGCCGATGGTATCCGTGAATATTATCGCGTCAACTTTGCCGGTTACCGCGAGATAGGCGCCAAGATATTTCTTTATGCGCCATAAATAGACTTCCGATGTTTTCAGCAGGCGTTCATCGTGGCTGCCGCCGGACGCGATTGAATTCAGCACGTCCCGTATATCCGATGAATAACCAGACAGGCCCAGCACTCCGCTCTGCCTGTTAAGTATCTTGTCGACTTCCTCGTTATTATTTTCGTGCAGCGACAAAAGCTGCATCGAAACCGCCGGATCAAGGTCTCCGCACCGGGTGCTCATGACCAGTCCCTGGAGCGGCGAATAGCCCATCGTGTTGTCGATTGACCGCCCTTTTGATACCGCGCATAAACTAGCGCCGCCGCTTCCCAGATGGCAGCTGACCGCGTTGATTCTGCTTTTTGAGATCCCCAGAAATTTTGCGGCCTCCTCCACCACATATTGATGGCTGGTGCCGTGGAAACCGTACTTCCGGATATTCATTTTTGTACAAATGTCCGAAGGTATCGGATAGGCCGACGCGTAATCCGGTATGGTTGAATGGAATGCGGTGTCGAAAACCGGTACTTGCGGAAGATCCGGATAAGATTTTCCGCAGGCGTACATCAGTTCCATGATCGGCGGATTATGCAGAGGCGCCAGATCCTTGATCTCCTCCAGTTTCTCCATTACTGCATCATTGGAGATGACGGGGCCGGTGAAATACTTTCCTCCGTGCACGACCCGGTGCCCGACCGCGTCAGGGATAAGATCCGGATATTTTGAAAGCAGTTTCATTATTTCCAGAAAAGATTCATGATGATTGCGCATCTCCACCTGAATGATTTCGGTTTTGCCATTGTACCGGTGCACTATTCTTGACGGCTCACTGGTTTTGGGGCCAACCCGTTCGGCTGCACCCCCGGCCAGTTCCTGTTCTCCGGGCATGGATATTATTTTATATTTCAGCGACGAACTGCCGCAATTAAACACTAAGACGTTCATAATATATACTCTATGTTTTACCTTCAGAATTGTTGCTTTTAATTATTTTCAGCACTTTAGCACTTCCCCTTAAATATCATCCGAAGTCCAGCCGCAAACCGGAATGCCGATCATGCTGTGGATGATTGACGCATTGCCATAGGCTGCTTCATAGATATTGTTGATATCCACGCCTTCGCTCGCCATGTGCGCCATGCTTTCATCGCCGGGTCCGTAACCGATTGTCGGGATATTGAATTCCCCGGTCAGCACGCTGCCGGCTGTACCCATTCCCAGCCTGCCCAGTTCCCATTTGCCGGTAGTTACTTTGCAGCCTGCCGCCGAGAGGGCATGTCTGGCTCTCTCCATCACCGGGGAATAAGGATCAGACGCCCACGCATTGGTGATGTGCTGCACTATTCTGGTGCTGCCGGTGTAAAGTTTCTGTTCCTCTTTCAGGACATTGACATTGACCGCCACGGATTTCATTTTTTCACCGAGCAGGCCTATTTCATGCTCCATTATGCCGATGGCATTGCCGGCGGCCTCGTTGGCGCGGAGTCTTTTTGCGACGATGATATTGGCGCTGTTGCCGCTGCCGCATTCATAAACCGGCTCGCTCATGGCAAATCCCTCCAGCGAGTTAACATGCATCCGGTTCGCGAAATTGGTTCTGAAGTCACTGAAAATACTGGATACTGCTCTATTCAGGTGGGCCGGTTTCGCGCTTTCCATGCGGATGTCAATTTTCACCCAGCCGTCATGACCGTAATACAGCCCCATGTTAGTCGGTTCGCCGAGAATCGCGTACTTGGGGGTTAAACCTATATCGGGCAAAGTTTTGGAGATCAGTTCTCTTATGCCCAGGCTGACGCCGTTCTGTTCGGCCACGGTTGCCGCGACAATCAGGTTGCCTCTTAACGGCAGCATGCAGCGCCGGAGAAGCGCACCCGCAAAGATCTGGGCGGCCAGGCCGCTTTTGCAGTCGGATGCCCCGTTGCCGTACAGTTTCCCGTCGAATATGCGCGGACGGTATATGTCGGATGTATTGGCGACGCTGACGGTATCCAGGTGGCTGTTTAATAGAATTGTCGGATCGGATTCCCGTCCCAGAATCAAACCTACAACATTGCCGGCGTCATCTTTGAACACCTTGTTGTACTTCAACTCCACCATTTTCTTATAAACGATATCGGAAACATCTTTTTCGTTTAAACTTTCGCTCGGGGTCTTGATCAGTTCTTTCATGAAATCCAGAATCTCTTCTTTCATTCCGTTCTTTCTGTTTTCCAGTATGCTGTACATATAAATGCTCCTTATTTGTTAAAGAATTTATGTGATGTTCAGTAGCAATTGCCATGCCAATATTTGATATGTTTATATAAGGCACTGCAATACAGTGATATAAGAATCATTATAACATGCTTGAAAAAAAGAAATGACAGTGCATATTGTATTACTTGCTATTTCAAAATGAAAGGGTAATACAGATGAAAGCTGACGATTTAAAGATAAATGAGCTTATAGAATTTTCCGAGGACAGCCTGAATCTTAAAGGACGGAGGCTTGCCATTCATGACGTTCATGCGTTTGCGCTTTTCCGCAAGGATCTGATTGATTCCATCGGAGTTGAAAACACCCGGCGGATTCTTACGCGGTTCGGCTATTTCTGGGGGCAGGCCGATGCCGCCGCGATGCAGCGCATATTCAAGTGGGAGGATACCGGGGAATGGATAATGAGCGCATCCAAACTTCTGGCGTTTCAGGGATCAGCCAGAACGCAGATAAAAATAGTGAAACTGGACAAGGAAAGCAAAACCTTTCATCTGGAGTTTTTGTGGTATAATTCGTGCGAGGTTGAAGGGCACACTGCTGAAATCGGCAAAGGGGAATATCCTGTCTGCTGGATATTGACCGGTTACGCCAGCGGCTTTGTTTCATACTGCCTCCAGCAGAATATTTATTTTGTAGAAAAGAAATGCCGGGGCAAAGGCGACCGGGTGTGCTGCGCCACCGGCATGGATGAGTCTTCCTGGGGAGATGAATTAAAACAGTTCAATAATTATTTTGAACACGAGGATATTATCGGCAAGGTAAAATACTACACTGAAGAACTTAAGAAAAGAGACAAGGAGCTTGAACAGGAAAGAAAGAAATTAAAACTGCTTGGCGGTAATTATACGAAGAATGATTTTATTGAAGTCAGAAGCAAGTCATTTCAGAATGTCATGGAGGTCGCGCAGCGGGTCGCCCGCTTCGATACATCGGTTCTCATTAAAGGGGAAAGCGGCACCGGGAAAGAGGTGCTTTCGCGCTTTATCTACAAACATTCCGAAAGGGCGAATAATATCTGTGTAGCCATTAACTGCAGCGCTTTGCCGGAAACGCTTCTGGAAGGCGAGCTTTTCGGCTATAAGGCCGGCGCTTTCACCGGCGCGTCGCATGACCGGATCGGACTGTTCGAGCAGGCGGACAAAGGCACGGTTTTTCTCGATGAAATAGGCGACGTCTCGCCGGCCACCCAGGTGAAACTACTGAGAGTTTTACAGGAAAAGGAGATTCTTAGGCTCGGAGAAAACCGGCCGCGAAAGATTGATGTCAGGATTATCGCCGCCACCAACCGGGACTTGAAAGCCGATGTTTTAAGCGGCCGTTTCAGAGAGGACTTATATTACCGTCTGTCGGTGGTTGAGATCGATGTGCCGCCGCTCCGTACCAGGAAAGATGATATTCTGCCGCTGGCGCGCCATTTTGTGAATAAGTTCTCGAAGAAGATGAAAATTCATGATTTGCGTCTTGATGTATCATGCATTGATTATCTGCTTTCATACGACTGGCCGGGCAATGTGCGGGAACTTGAAAACGCGATGGAGCGGGCTTCGGTGTTTTCCAATAAAGGCCTTATCACAATAGATTGCCTGCCGCAATGTATTGTGCAGAATAAAGTCAGCCCCGAACAGAATTATTCGGTGAATATGAAGCTTGCTCAACTGGAAGCCGCGCATATCAATTCTGTATTGAAAATGACGGAAGGCAACCGAACCAGAGCGGCGGAGATACTGGGCATAAGTCCAGTAACTTTATGGCGGAAATTATCAGATAATAAAATCGTGTGATTCGAGCTTATCTCTCCGGCGAAACTGTAATTCTTTGAAACTTAACCACAGAGGCATA
Source organism: uncultured Lentisphaeria bacterium (assembly GCA_903840185.1). Classification (GTDB taxonomy): domain Bacteria; phylum Verrucomicrobiota; class Lentisphaeria; order Victivallales; family Victivallaceae; genus CAIPAT01. The sequence continues at coordinate 14,184 of CAIMFA010000688.1, forward strand.
GAGAAATCCATGCTTTCCGGTTTCACGGTTTTACGGTTTGACTGTAATACCGTTAAGCTGTAATGCCGTAATACCGCTTTATTCTGACTCCTGACTCCTGACTCCTGACTTCAGTTTTTATATCATCATATTTTTAGTTTTGTTGTTTTCATTTTTATATGTTCCGGGAGTGGTCTGGGCGAGCTGCTTGAAAATCCGGTGAAAATAGGCGGGATCGGAAAAGCCGCACCGGTAGGCGGTTTCACTGATCGTGAGCGAAGTGGAGGATAATAGAAATTTTGCATGACTGATTCGGTTTTTATTGAGCAGTTCAGGGTAGGTAATATTGAACAGTTTTTTGACCAGCTGGCCGGTGCGGGAGACGGAGAGGCATAAATGTTTTGCCAGATGTTGAATATTTATATCTTTCTGACAATTCTGCCCGATGTATTTTTCGATTTCCCATTTTATTTTACGTTCATGGGAAAAGAAGATTTCCTCTTCCCTTGCCAGCAGTGTTTCAATCCTGAATTTGAGCGATTTGGCGATTTCCTCGATATCTTTATAATCTTCCTGTTCAATGCAGGGGAGCTTATTATAAAGTTTGTGTTTAATGTCAGGCATCAGATCTTCGCTGCCGCACCTGCACAAAATCGCATCTGGAATCTCTGAATGGGATTTCAGTCTGAAAAGCCCGATAAATATTGTTCCAAGAATATCGGTTCCTTCCATGATCGGCGCCGCGTATTCCACTACTCCGCCATGACATATTTTAAAGAATCCGTCGGGATGTCCGGCTAGCGCCAGCTGCACTTTACGCGTTTCTATAAAGACACATTTGTCGAGTCCGGCTTGCTCCTTCACGTGATCACAGTATTCATTCTTATGCCTGAACCGGTCTCCATGAAAATAATTGTATATTCTGCCGGAATAATCATGAAAGCATATTTTCAGTCCGCAGCGCCGTTCAAACGCTTCAATTAATTGTATAAGTTCATTCATGGTCTTGATCCAAATAGTAATATACTGGAATAATACACTATAATTACGTAAAAGTACATTGATGTTAATAATAAATCAAGTATAATTATAACTATAAATTATGGCGGGCTTTGCCCGCAACCCAAAAGACAGGGAGTCAGGAGTCAGAATTCAGGAGTCAGAATTCAGGAGTCAGAATAATACCGGAAAACAACAGCCGGAAATTAGAAGTTAGGAGTTAGAATTAAACCTAAAACTATAAACCTGAAAGCTGTAGTCAATTTTAACAACGTTTAAAACATAGAAGT
>CAIMFA010000689.1 GCA_903840185.1 uncultured Lentisphaeria bacterium
AAATCAATCAATCCCTGATCATAATCATATGAGAGAACATCATTCAACATCAGAATTATGTGACTGCTGATCCAGGACGAATTGTCAATATAAGGATATTCCACAATATAACAAAGAATCTTCTTCGCAATCTCATACTGGCCGTTCCAAAGAAAATCCATGATCGGATAAATCGTATCCCACATTGCAAAGTACCCGTATTTATGGGCAGCTGCACGGATTCCAATTCCGTCTGCTACCAGCATGGAATTCTGATAACCAACGGATGCCTGCATAAATTCACCTGCCAATGGAAACTTTTTGATCTCAATTGTCGGTGCAGCATTTTCAATAGCTGTAAAACGATCAAGTTTACGCTTCCATATTTCATAATAATCGTTACATCCGTTTTTCGCATGAAGAAACGCTGTTTTTAATGTATCGCCAAATCCGAAAACAATCTTGATCTCTTTTCTTTCATTCCAGCTTGCAGAAAGTGCCCACAGTGACGGCGGTTCCGAAAACGAGAGCGACGTATCGGATGTAATAACCATGTAAAGTTCTTTATTACCATATGGAAATTGAATTACCGCGTGGAAGAGCAATGCATTTTTCCCCTCATCAAATTCAGGAGGATTCCAGTTGACTTTTGCATTTCCGTTTGGAAACGGCTTTGTCGGCTCATAGGGAATATCTGCATGTTTATAATGTTGTTCACAGAAATCCCCAACCCGTTGGTTCTTAAACGATGTAAACTCGCCGTTAAACAGATGCTTTTTACTGAGACTGATGATGAAATCCTTGCTTGCGGATTCAACATAAGTACATCGAAACATCATGTACTTGTGATCCAGAAGCATTTCAAATGAATGGTTTTCCGCTTGGCCGCGAACACCCCACGGAAAAATCTCCGGATCGTGCGGATAATGCAGAAAAGCACGTCCATTAACATCCTTGGAAATGAGCCTGACTGCCGAACCGTAAAGCGGACGGTCCATGCTTTTGCTCTTACTCCGCGAAAAGATAGGAGTTGAACGACATTCCGGATATGGCTTTCCGTCAAATTCAAGTACATCAATCAACGCTATTTCATCAATGCCGCCGAAGCGTTCCATGCAAACGGAAAGTTCTCCGTCGGCAAACGCCCGGTACATCTCAGGAAAAGTATTTTTTACTTGCATGGATTGCATAATGCACCTTCCATGTAAAGCAAATGTTCAAAGTCATGTTGAAAATATGGAGAAAGTCCAAAAACTGGTGCAAGCTCGTAGTAAAAACGTTTATGTCCGACTGCGTTCGGGTGCATGTGATTTCCCATCAGCATGCTCATTTCACCGTGATACTTGCTTGCCAGCGATTTTTTCCATTGGCTGTAATGATCAATACAGATGCAGCCCAATTCCTTGGATAGATTGACGATTACCACGGAATATTCTTGCATCATATAGCTTACGGGCGGACTGCCGTTTGCGGTCCAGGTACACATTTCGGTTCCGTCCGCCATGTTGATAATGGGGTTCGGCGTGCGTGTGATGACCATGATTCCTCTAGCAAGCATAGCATTGATCAGTTCGCTGTACTGTTTTTCAAATCCTTCTGGATCGCAGTTTCGGGCATCGTTCAACCCGAGACTGACAATGACAACATCCGGGTTGAAGCGCAGAACATCGCGGTTCAGGCGCTCCATCGAGTGCGGAACGGAACTTCCGCTGATGCCGCTGTTGATCATCATTTTCCCGTTTATGAACGTTTCGTAAAGATTGCAACCGAGCAGACCAAACCAGTTCAAACCGCCGAGAGTCCACCAGTTGACTTCCGTATTAGAGTCGCCTAACGCTACGATAGTGACTAATTTATCCTGAAGATGAGCGAAATGAGGCGGTGTTTTAATTAATTCTGACATTTTATTCCTCCTTGCTAGATGTGGCCGAAAACGCAAAAGTCAATAACACCCGGAGTCGATCCTGCTGGTACGGCGGTAATAACCAGCCGTATCTGACGAGCGTGCTTTCCAGTCCAGGTTTCGTAGCGGATATGACCATCAAAATCAGATATGGTACGATCACAGAGCTCAAACCATTCATACCCGTCGTCAGAGCACTCAATGCGGTACTGAAAAACGGCTTTGCCGACAGCGTGCGGAACTAATTGCTCGTTAAAGATAATTCTGGCAGCCATGACTTCGTATTGCTCGCTCAAGTCAACCGTCAATTGTTGCGGACATATAGCGGTGTCAGCCTGCCACCATGTTCGCATGTAATTATCGACGGCATATTCCGGTTCATGTCCCGGGCTAAAACCGGAGGCTTCAGCCGACTGGCAGATACTGAGCTGAACAACGCTTTCCGGATAGGTACCATCGAGAAAGCGTGGTGTTTCAGAAGGGCCGTCGACATACATCTCGCCGTATTCATCGAAGCGGACCGGATCCATGGCAATGCGTCGTTCGAGGGCACAGAAGCGGCGCATCAGGATGGTATAAAAACACCACAAATTATGGTCAGGTCCTTCGACGATTGAGTGATGGCCGCACCCGTTGATCAGCCCTCCGCGCTGAATGAGAATCGGATTGCGTTTCTGGTAATGGAACGTACCCAGCGGAGTATCTCCGACGTAACAGCCTACTGCATAGTTGCGCCATTCCGCTCCCGCTGCACTGTATTGCAGATAATAGCGGCCATCATGCTTGGTCATGAATGCGCCTTCGAGATGGGATATTTTCGAGTTTTGGCAGCACTCTCCGAAGCGCTCCCATATGTGGTTAGGATCGAAAGCGAAAAAGTTGATTGGAGCATCGGCGAAACGGGTAGGGTCATCATCGCGCAGCCTGACACCAAAAATACCGCGGTTCTGCTCGATGGAATAGTAGCAGTACATGGAACTGTCTTCATCGACAAAAAGCATCGGATCAGCCCACCTGATCTCATTTCCCTGATAATCCCTGACCTGCCCGATACATTCCCAGTGACCGAGTGGATCAGATGTTCGCCAGATGTTCGACCCTTCCCACGAGGCGGTAAGATAAAGGATACCGTTTTTTTCGATTACGCTGGGAGCCCATCCTATGTCAAAAAGATTGATGGACTGGAAGGTCCAGTCACGAAGATTATCAGAATGCCAGACCATACCGCACGAAGGAAAGAGATACCAGCGGTCTTTAAATTTGATCACCGTTGGATCGCCGAATTCCCGCCACCAATGACCGGTGAACCCTGGAGCGTAGGCCCCGCGGCCAACCGGAATGGACGGGATTGGGAGAGGATTACAATAGGTTGATTTTAGAACGTCGTTTTTATTCATAATTTGCTTATATATAGTGTTTATATTCTCGTTTTTATTCCCAATAACTATACCCAAAAAATTATCGCCGGGTTTTGTTCATGGTTCCAGACCTGACTCCATGGCCATCTTGACCAGCCACCGTGCGCCGCGATGAGTTGCATAGATGTAGTTTTGATGCTTCCACGTCTTTTTAATTAACTCCATATCTTTTGCTTTATCGCGAGTAAACAACATTTCCGGCAATATAGTCAGTGCGTTTGGATTTAGATATATCTCTAATGCTGTAAGGGTATTGAACCAGTTCCAACCTTGGATAGTGCGTAACGCCACTCCGTTGGGATGTTCAGCAAAAAAGAAGCTGTCTGGAAAGTCGTGCCGTAACCGCTGGATAATAAAATCAGGTGTTTCATTGGCAAAAACGTCGAGATAGAACCAGCGGCACTGTTTGCCGAAACGTGCCTGGTGCCATTCCACCCGCTGCCGCAGCAGATCATACTGCCATTCGGCAGTCCAGTCCAGCCGCATAAAGGTCTGATGCCACGGCGGCCCCATAAGGAAGTCCTCACGGATCAGAAAACCGATTTCGCATCCGGCGTCAGTCATGGTCTTCGCCCATATATCGATGGCAGCGCGTTTCACCTCTTTTATGCTGGCTTTTAACCTGAGATTTTTAGCGAGGGCCTTGTTGCTGACCGACGGCATGACCGCGATCTCGACGGTATCGCCGGTCTTTCTGCCAATCAATTGTTCCTGGGAACCGATGACTTTAACATATAATTTAATCAGATCACGATAAATCTCTACGGAACCGATGCCAGTGGCGACTTTGACATAATCTGCCGCAGCTTCCTGCAAGTCTTCAACCCTGAAGCCCAGACGCTGGCACAAATCTTCACAGCGATTCAGTTTTCTGAGTTTTCCTGGATCCGCGGCATGAAGTTCTACGTTTTTCTTCCGGCCAAGCACCTTGCCGTCAGGGGCGAGCAATTCCAGATCAACCACCACCCAGTCCCAGTTGCGCACCGGGCTGTCTACGGCTATACGTTCTTCCATGTCCGGATGAAAATAATGAGTATCCGGCAGATAGTCCAGCCCCATATTATTTGCGCCGCTGGTGGTGGCAGAACGCCAGACGACGTTCGCCAGGGCCTTGGTTTCCTGCATTTCCCTGACGTTCTTTTCGGCCATGGCTTTAATCCATTTTACGGGAGTACCGTAGTTTCCTTCGTTGAACCCGGTCAGTTCCTTGAGTTTCGCTCCGCTGGCATTGACCGCTTCTGGCGGAAATTCCCATTTATTAGTTTTCCAGTTTGGATCGTTCATAACCCAGCCCTGAGGATTGCGTGCGGAAATATAATAGTTTTCCGCCATAAAGAAGTTCATTATCAATATATTGCTTTTTTCTTTGCTGTAGCTTGGATTGGGCTGAATTGGCACATGCTTATCCAGTTCTTTCATATAATCAAGCCAGAGATCTTTGGCATCGACCAGTTGCAAATAGCCGGCTGGACCGGGCGTCCGCTTTTCGGAAAAACGCAAACGGTAGTGATACTGAATGTGATTCTGGTAAAAACATGCCGCAGACACGGCCTCTGCCCAGCCGGTCAATGCCCGGACTTCGCATTTTTTGTTTTTCGGCATAATATTAAGTTCCCCGAACGGCGCTCGCCAGACATCGTGGACCCCGATGCGACAGATGCCAATGGCAAATTTATCATCCTGCATTACCGCCGCCGGTACAAACATATTATTGCTAGGATAATTGATTCTAATATCGCCGGGAACCGGTCCCACCAGCAGACCTTTCGATGTCGGCAAATTGCGCCGTCCTGATCCAAGCCCCCCGTAGTCAGCCGTGGCTTTTTCAAGATTTATATCCATAATCTTCGCATCGAAGTCGTGCAGCCAGAATTCCGGAGCCACCTCGGCATCGACCGTTACATCCAGCCCATTATCATCCACAGACTGAAATCTAATCTGCCACCAGGCTCCAGCATTGGCAAAATCCTGCCGGTAGGTCAACCCGTTACCATCTTTTTTTACCGTCAATTCGGCATTGCCTAGAAATACTGGTTCTCCCTGTTTGCTGATAGCATTGAACATCACTCCCTGGCTGGCAGTCATTTCAACTTCCCTGAACGTCCGTGAAACAGGGTCAAAGAACTGCCGTTTGCCACCGCCAGTTTTTCTTAACTCCGGCCGCGACGGCAGCACGACAGTATTCCCGTTCCATTTTACCTCGAACCGGTTGTTGTCAAGCAATTCCACCTTAACTTCCGCCAAGCCTGTGCATGTTAGTCCGATAATCGACATCATTAAAAATAATATTTTCAAATTTTCACCCTTTCATTTTTTAATTGCGGAAGAATATTTTACTCGTCGCCGCCGCCGACCCAGAATGATTGTGTAAGATTACTTTTGAATACCGGAATGGCTGCCTCATCCAGTTCCGCCGTATGACCATCAACAAAAACTGCATTGGTTTTTTTGTCGTGACGGAAGCTGAAACGCGATTTTTCGCAGATGTCGCGTGTAGTAGCATCTGCTACCAGGAAGCAATCCTTAGGTTGTTCGATGCTTTTCAATGTGTGTGGCTGGCAGTACTGATTGTTCGGAGCGCCAGAGATGACAAGGTTAACTCCGTAGGAAATCGGAGCCCAGGCAGCACCCCCGCCTTCCAGTCCTAACCATATTTTGTTGCCGCAAGATTGACGTTTATCCAGTGGCACGTCATCCGCCGGACAAACGAACCGGTCGATGTTTCTCGACGGTGCCGAACCGTCGATCCAGGCATCCATCTTGCCGCCCAGTTTATTTTTTGTCGGCCAGTCCAATCCGCTAAAAGGCAGCCATCCACCGTTATCTGCGGCATAAACCTGCGCAGCCTGTCCCATCTGCCGCAACTTATCCTCACATAGTTTTTGTTGCGCCCGTATTTCAGCCGGCAGCAGCACGGCGACGGCTGCGGACAATATTGAGACAACGCAACACAGTTCTACACAATTGAATGATTTACGACGATAATTTTTCACAACTCTTCTCCTTGTTTTTTTAATGGCTTGAATCTTATATGATAAATATTTGTAACTCTATTTTCTTTATTTCTTACTGACTAAAAGCTTATCGAAATAATTTAACCTTGACAAACGTCCTACCCCGTCAGGACGCTTTGAGGTTCGCCAAACACGGTAAAATCCTGTACCGCTGTCGTCATTCCGGGCGGAACGATAAGAATTTCCAGCCTGATATATCTAACCATTCTTTGCTGCCATGAATCGAAAACGATATGCTGCTCAACATGGTTTTCTGAACGGTCACATAGTAAATCCCAACGCATGCCATCCAGAGAACCCAGAAGGCGATAACCGTATGGGGCGGGTTCGATTCCATGGCTATAGTCAAGTCCGCTGTCGGCAAAAATAATCCGTGCTGCATGTACGGTAAATTCGCCAAGCAAGTCGACAGCCAGCCATTGCGGCAGTGTTGCATCTGCCGCCTGCCACCAAGTCCGGATATAGTTATCAACCGCATACATCGGATTGCGTCCTTCCACCCAACTTGATGCTTCCACATGACTGTTTATCGACAACGGAATCAGGCCGGTATCATTCCCTTCGTGTGGACTTCGTACAAAGCCTGGTACGTGCTGGGGAATTTCACTCGGACCGGCAATAAACAGTTCTCCGTTGGCGTCAATTCCGGACTGATCCATACCGATGCGCCGTTCGTAATTTGCGTGAACACGCAACAGGCAGGTATAAAAACACCAGAGTGTTCGATCTGGTCCTTCGACGATTGAGTGATGGCCGCACCCGTTGATCAGCCCCCCTTTGTGGATCAGGATGGGATTGTGTCGCTGCTGCGTAAAAGGCCCCAGCGGATGTTCGCTTATCGCGCAGCCAATCGCGTAATTCCGGTATTCCGTCCCGTTGACACTGTATTGTAGATAGTAACGGCCATTAATCCTGGTCATGCAGGCACCTTCCAGAATCGGCGATGCAGCAAACTGGTTATATTCCCCTGTACGCTGCCACGAGTAAGTGGGGTCATACACGATCAATTGTCGCGGCGGTTCTGCAAATTGTGTCGGATCATCATCGCGCAGACGTACGCCAAAGATCATGCCTTCATTGGATATAAGTTTCCATGGATGGCGTTCCTCCGGCGGAGCCTGGCTTGCCAGGTTGCAGTAACAGTACATGACGCCATCTGTATCGACAAACAGACAAGGATCTCCCCAGCGCACTGGCTGTCCTTTGTGATCCCGGAGCCACGTAGGATTCCCATCGGCATCATGTCCAGGCCGTCCGAGTTTTTCCCACGGTCCAAATGGGTGGCGAGCTCGCCACAGCGCACTGCCGTCCCAAGAGGCGCTCATGTAAAGCCATTTCTCCTTGATGACCACAGTCGGCGCATAACCGGCGTCGAATGGTTCAATCGCACGAAATGTCCAATTGACCATGTCATCCGAGTACCAAAGCATGCCTGCGGAAGGAAATAGATACCATCGGTCTTCAAAGCGAATAACCGTTGGATCGGCCATTTCGCGAAAATGCTTTCCGGCATAATCTGGCGACCGGCAACTACGTCCGCATTGGTACTGCTCTAATGGCAG
>CAIMFA010000690.1 GCA_903840185.1 uncultured Lentisphaeria bacterium
CAGCAGCCCTTTGATAAGCCCGATTGCCAGCCGGTCATTGCCGCAGATTACCGCGTCCGGACGTTTACTGAACACCTGCGCGGCGGCTTTTTCTCCGTCCTCCACCGACATGCCGCCGGCGATTATCTGCCTGCTCCCGTTCGGGACGGCATCGCAGAATGCCTGCCTGCGGCGTTCGCAGCAGTCGCCGCTGCCGACGGAAACATAGACAAAACTTTTTGCCCCGCGTGACTGGCAGTGACTGATCATATGCTTTATTCCGTACACATCATCGCAGGAAACGGACAGATGATTTTTATAGCGGTTGGTCAACAGGATGAAAGGCAGTTCCCGTGCGGCAAGTTCATCAATCCATTCCGCGTTGTCGGCCACCCCCCAGATCATCAGCGCATCTATTTCTTTTCTCCGGAAAAGGCGGAGGTATTCCTGGCCGCTGACGAATTCATTGTTCATTGCCAGCGGCAGCATCCTGTAGCCAAGGCCGGGCAGTTCGGCGTAAACCGTACTCATCACCCGCGCCAGATTATCGTCTTCAAGCTTTTCCCCGGCGGGAGTTAAAAAGCCGATGGTGCCGGATTTATTTGAGAAAAAACGGCTGGCATGGATACTGGGTTCGTAATCGTGTTCACGGCAGACCGTCAGTATTTTTTCTTTTGTTTCCGCGCTGATCTGAATGCTGCTGCTTTTCCCGGCAAGCACCCGGGATACGGTTGACGGCGAACAGCCTGCCAGTTCCGCGATATTTCTGATATTCATCTATAGTGAGTCCTTATTGTTACCATTTTCATGTTCTGCACAACGCGTTTTATGGGTCCTATGGGTACTATGGGTCATATGGGTCATATGGGTCCTATGGGTTTGTTTAACTCCTGTCTCCTGACTTCTGACTTCTCTATTTTATGATTTTATTCCTTTAGAATTTACATGATTAGTATTGACAAGTCAAATGTTGACGTTTATAATATACAGCAACAGTTGCGGTATACTGTTGCTTATGTGAATATTTTCATTAAAAATTAATACTTGGAGACCGGATTATGAACAACGTTGAATTTCGCAGGAAGGTAATCGGCTGCTGGCTGGGCAAAGCTGTCGGCGGCACTCTCGGACAACCCTATGAAGGCACTGAAGGCCCGCTGAGCCTCTCTTTTTATGATCCGGTTCCGACGGATATGATTCCCAACGACGATCTTGATCTGCAAGTGCTCTGGGCTTGTGTCATGGATAAAATGGACAAGCCGCGCGTTGACCGCCAGGTTTTTGCCGACGCCTGGCTGGAGCATGTGAATTTCCCCTGGGATGAATACGGGCTGGCGATAAGGAATATCCGCAACGGGATCAGGCCGCCTTATTCCGGCAGTTATGATAACTTCTTTGTCCGCGGTCTTGGCGCGGCGATCCGCAGCGAACTGTGGGCCTGTCTCGCGCCGGGCAATCCGCAACTGGCTGCCGATTATGCTTATGAAGACGCCTGCGTCGATCATGACGGCGAAGGCATGTATGCGGAAATATTTTTTGCCGCGCTGGAAAGCCAGGCGTTTGTGGAAAGTTCAATCCCTGAGCTGATCAAAGCCGGACTCAGCGCAATTCCGGCAGACAGCCGTTTGAGTAAAGCCATTCAGGATACCTGCACCTGGTGGCATCATCTGAAAAACTGGACTGCCGTCCGTGAAAGAATACTCGCTGCTTATGGCAGCGATAATTTTACCGATGTGATCATGAATATTCCATTTACCATACTGGGGCTGCTGGCCGGAAACGGCGATTTCAGTCAGACTATCTGTATTGCGGCGAACTGCGGACAGGATGTTGACTGTACTGCCGCCAGCGCCGGCGCCATCCTTGGGATTATCAATCCGGAATCTATCGGCGAAGAATGGCTGCGTCCGATCGGCCGGAAACTCATTCTGAATAAAGGGATTGTCGGCATCAGCCATCCGGAGACGCTTGACGGATTCACTGATATGATTATCGCGCTCAAAGACCGTCTGCCGGTTTTCAAAAAAGAGACGTCCGTGCCTGAACCGGACTGGAACAAACACAAAGTTCATGCTGAAATGAAACTTTTCAAAGGCTGGCTGGCGATGGACGAAAACAAGTCCAATCCGATATTTACCGGGGAGGGGGAGCCGGTGGAGTTTTCCGGACATATCTGCCGTCTACCGGCGTCAAAAGTTCCGCCGGATTCAATTATGCTGATCCGCTATAAATTTGAACTGGAAGCAGCGCGTCTGGTCAGAGTCATGTGCAACTCCAGTTCCAATCTCCGCGCCTGGGTTGACGGCAAGTACGCCTTCGGCCGGGAATGCGGACGGATGCTGCCATCATTCCACCGCCTTCCGATCAACCAGTTCAAAGACATGGAATTATCCGCGGGCACTCATGAATTAGTTGTCGGGATTCATCCCAACAAAAATGAACAGGAAATGTCATGGGTGGTCGGCGTCGGCGACAGAGCCGATTTCCAATGGATACCCCGCGCGTTCCTGAAATAAAAGAATCAGTCTTTTCTCAACAGGCTCTCTGTTGAGAAACAGACTGGAATTATGTTCTGAGCTTGTTCCGGAATAAAGCAGGAGAACTTCAGCATGAAAGAATGGGTAAAAGAGAAACTTTCGATCGTTGACGGTCTGTATCCGGCTGACAGGATTGACGCCAGCAAAAAACGCTGGCAATGGATATGGAACGGAGGCGGAGAAATTGACCGGCGGCCGTTTGTTTATTCTCCGGCAACTGTAAACTATTATGATGACAATCATACTCCGGAGGAAAGACTGCGGGTGCTGCTCGACGAGTTTATCGCGCGGGGAAGGATGAATGATGACTTCATCCCTTCGTTTTTTCCCGGCTGCAAGCAATCCACTATTCCGAACATGTTCGGCGCAAAAGAAGTTGTCCATGGCAAAGATTACACGGTGGACCGGTTAATTGAGAAGATCGAGGATATTGACAAACTGCCCGCGGCCTCCATCAGCAGGGGAAGTGTCGCTGAATCATGGCTGGAGATGCAAAAATATCTGATGCATGAAACTGAAGGGCGCATTCCTGTGCATGTGACCGACATGCAGGGGCCGGCGGATGTCTGCGGGCAGCTGCTGGGCTATGAAGATTTTTTTCTGAGTCCTTATACTCATCCGGAACAGTTTCATAAACTGATGGATGCGGTGACGAATGCTTTCATCATGTTCTGGCAGAAACAGAAAGATTTGCTGGGCGGGCTTTTTGTCGGCACCCATCTGTTCGGCTGGGACTGGGTTCCTGAAAATTGCGGAGCATCGCTTTCCGCGGACAGCCTTGTCATGATTTCCCCGGACTATTATGATGAATTTTATAAACCGTATCTCGTCAAAATAGGAGAGGCATTCGGCGGGCTTTCCATCCACTCCTGCGGCGATTTTTCGAATGTAATGAAGAATATATGCAAGACACCTTTTCTTAAAGCCGTCAACGCCGGGCAGATGACTGTTCCAGACATGCTGAAGGCCGGCATGAGCAGTGAATTTGTGATAATCGCCAGAGCGGAGCCTGCCGATATGCCGGCGCTGGCGGAATTGACAAGAGAGAATAATTTGAAATTAGATTTGTCAATCGCGATATGGCCTTCCAATGATCCGCTGGCAATGAGTTCCGGAGAATGGGACGATTTGAAAGGGATCGAGAATAAGATTATAGACTTGATGAAGTTTTGAAACAAGCTGAATTACTGTATATTCAGAGTATTAAATTCAGAAAGAGAATAAATCATGCAAAAATTAATTGATGAAATTAAAAAGACCAGCGGCGATATGGCACGCCGCGGCTGGGCGGAATCAAACGGAGGCAACATCAGTCTCAGGTTGAATGAAGAAAGGTTCCAGGCTTTCAACGGATTCCCGCCCAAATCCGGCTGGGTGAAACTGCCAATGACGATGCCGGAAATTGCCGGCGAACGTTTTCTGGTTACCGGAACCGGGAGATTCTTGCGCAACATCGAAGTAGCGCCTGAAAAAAATACCGGAGTTATTGAGATTGACCAGAAGGGGGAAGCCTACCAGCTGCTCTGGGGCTATGAACCGGCGGGCGCTCCGACTTCAGAACTCCCGGCGCATTTGCTGTCACATTGCCGGATCAAAGAAAAAACTAATAACCAGTCATTCGCGTTCATTCATACCCATCCGAACAGCGTGATTGCCCTTACCTACGCAGTTGCTAATCTGAATACAAAAAGTTTGACCAGACTGCTTTGGCAGAGTCATGCCGAATGTATCGTCGTCTTCCCCCAAGGGGTGGAGTTTCTGCCATGGATGATGGCCGGAAGCATGGATCTGGGCAGAGCTACTGCCGATGCGATCTCGCGCAGGAATCTGGCGGTCTGGCAGTTCCACGGGATTTGCGGCTGCGGACGGAATCTGGACGAAGCGTTCGGACGCATTGATGTTGCTGAAAAAGCCGCTGAAATATGTCTCCGGGTAATGGCGGCAGGCGGGGCAAAACAAACTCTTAGCGATGTTCAATTGCGTGCTATCGCCGCAAATTTCAAATGTCCGCTGGACGAAGCGATTTTTGACTGTTAATCATTATTTTTTTCTGTCAAACAATTCGAATTCGCGGTACCGGCCTTCGGCGGCGGGTATTTTACCTGAGGCCAGATACAATTTGTTATGTTTATAGTCAAAAATCACGCTGTAGATGTTGCAGCTCAGCATAACGCTTTTATGCCGCAGGATGGTTTTTAAGTCCTCCACTTTGTCCGGGTCGACCTTTCTGGCGGTGTCGTCCAGAATACATCTTGCCTGCATTTTGACGCCGTACCATAAACTGTTATCCGCGGTCAGAATGCCGTCATTCGCGTTCCGGCGCTTAATGTCCGTTTTGCCGTCCCGCTCAAAAATTGCGGCCTGGCCAGTCTTGGCATCGCTCAGCCCGATGCAGAACGGCATTCCCTGCGGCATGGTCATGATTGCTTTTCTCGCCTCTTCAAATGTTGCGCACTTTTCCGCGATTTCGCGCATTTTGATGAACACCGGCATCTCGCATTTGTCCCGGGCAAAGCCCACCTGATTAAAACTCAGGGCAATGCCTTTTTCATTGATTATATCCAGCGCTCCTATCATGCCGGGAAAGCCGATATGGACAGTTGAAAAGCGGTCTTTGCCGCCCTCCGTCCGGAAAATTGTAATCAAATAATTGCCGATTCCGCCCAGATTATCCCAGTCGAGATTGTGGGCATGGAGCAGCATGGTTTCATCAAAAACGATCAGCATCCGGCAGCCGGCGCTGCTGATTCCGATGTCCAGAAAAGTGTTGCCCAGCATAAGCGCTTCAGGATCAGTGCCGGATGCCGCCGCCACCGCCTTGATCTCCTGCGTCCAGCGCGGATTGATTCTCGCAAAAATCTCTTTGGCTTTGGCGCAATAATCATTCAGCCGGTCACTGCTGTTCCCGCAGATGATGAGTTTGATGTATATTTTCTCCAGCGCTTTAAGTGAATATTTAAACGCATTCCCGTGGATTCTGCCCATCTCCTCCGGCGTTCCCGCAAGATTGATAATCGCCGGTGATGGTGTCGGCAGCAGTGACATTGCGCCGCGCTGGAAGGTTTCACGCCCGTTTGGAATGGCGCAGATGGCTGTCAGTATCAGAATTATCGTCAAATAGATAATCATCCGGCGTTTACTGCCGAAGATTCTATTTATCCATGTCTTCTTATTATTTTTCGCCGGCTCTGTCATTTATTATCTCCTCAAAGCTATTTTGCAATATGCTGAAATATGCCTTTTATAAATGAAAATACAAATCCCCGGCAGCCCGGCTTGTCCGCTTCTGGCGTGATCGCTGCCGGTCGGGGACCTGTATCTCATATGTCGCTAAGTCCCATAAGGCCAATATAAAAAACACTGTGCCTGCCTGGGGCCAGATTGTTCATGGTTAAAAAAACGTAAAAAAAACTAAAAAAAATATGGTAAAGGGTTGCAGGTCGCGGTTGTTGCGGTATAGTATACGCTCTTTTAGTTGACTTTTGATAAAGAATCAATGAAACGTGATTCCGGTCACGGGGTACGCGTTCCGAAGATTGAGAAAGTGGCTGGCTTCGGAGGGTGGAGCTGTTTGCCGGAATTGAATATAAAGTTGGGTTATTAAGTAAAAAGAGGTTTTAAAGAGTATGGCAGTTTCAATCAGATTGAAAAGAACCGGATCAAAGAACAACAGCTGTTTCCGGATTGTTGTAATGGACAGAAAGACATCCAGAGACGGCAGAGCGGTCGAATTTCTGGGTTTTTATGATCCCAGACACAAAGATGAAAAAATTGACCTGGAAAGAGCGGACTACTGGCTTTCCACCGGCGCAATTCCGAGTGAAACCGTTGAAGGCATCCTCAAGCGGGTGAGAAGCGGCGTCAAGATGTCCGACAAAGTTAAAGTTAGCAAGCCTTCCAAGAAGGCCGTGGCGAAAGCCCAGGCTGTTTCTGCTGCTGCCGCCGCTCCGGCGTCTGAAGCAAAACCTGCATAATGCAGTATTGAATTTGTAACCAAGGAACCATTAAAAGTGTTAAAGTCATTTGTTAAATTTTTTACCGGCGGTGGCAGTTCTGATGAAAAGAAGCCGGTACCCGGAGCTGAAGGCGGAATCAAGGATCTCGAAAATTTTGTAGATTACGTTGTCCGCGCACTGGTTGATTTTCCGGATGCGGTCAGAGTTTCTTCTGAAATCGGTAAAGATTGCAATATCATAAAGATTGACTGCAAGAAGGAAGACATCGGCAAGATCGTCGGCAAAAGAGGCAAGACCATTATGGCGATTCGCGCTCTGGTCAGCGGCGCCGCCGGACGTCTCCAGAAAAAAGTTTCAGTCGAGGTAAATGATTGATTTGCGAATTGATATCATAACGCTTTTCCCTGATATTTTTTTCGGCCCGTTCAAAGAGAGCATCATCGGCAGAGCAGTGAAGCAGGGTGTTGTTGAGATCAATGCGGTGAACCTGCGGAACTATACGCACGACGAACGCGGAACTGTTGATGACAAGCCTTACGGCGGCGGACCGGGAATGCTGATGAAGGTCGAACCCCTCTTCGAGGCGGTGGAAGACCTGAGGACTGAGCAGTCGCTGGTGATTCTGACCAGTCCGCAGGGAGAGCGCTTTAACCAGAAGATGGCCGTTGAGATGACCGCGCATGACCATCTGATTATAATATGCGGACATTATGAAGGCGTGGATGAACGAGTTCACGCCGCGTTGATTGACAGAGAGATTTCTATCGGTGATTATGTGCTGACCAGCGGAAATCTGGCCGCGATGGTGATGACTGATGCAATAGTCAGGCTTCTCCCCGGGGTGCTGGGTTCCGATGAGTCGAGCTTTGATGAATCGTTCAGCAACGGTTTGCTGGAGTATCCGCAATACACCAGACCGGTAGAGTTTCGCGGCATGAAAGTGCCGGAAGTGCTGCTTTCAGGCAACCATGCCGGAATCGCGGCGTGGCGGCTGAAACAGTCGCAGGAGCTGACAAGACAGCACCGGCCGGACTTGATGAGCAGCCCTGACAATAAAATGAAACAATAATAGATATTAAATATAAAAAACTTGGAGGCTGAATATGAACATAATGGATAAAATCAGAAAAGAACAGTGCAAGCAGGACGTCACCGATTTCTCAACCGGCGACACTGTAAAAGTGCATGTCAGAATTGTTGAAGGCACTAACGAGCGTATTCAGGTCTTCGCCGGTACGGTCATCGCCCGCAAAGGCGTAGGCATTCAGGAGACTTTCACGGTCAGACGTGTTGTTTCAGGACAGGGCGTTGAACGCGTATTTCCGCTGAACAGCCCCCGTATCGCCAAGATCGAAGTAATCAGGCAGGGCAAAACCAGACGCGCCAAACTTTACTATCTCAGAACTAAGATCGGCAAGTCTGCCAGAGTTAAAGAACGCAGAACCGTGTAAAAGGGGCTTTTTCTCCTTAATTTCTGCACAAAATGGAATATCTTTCCATAAATGATAAACTCCTCTTCCTGGAACAGAAATGCTG
Source organism: uncultured Lentisphaeria bacterium (assembly GCA_903840185.1). Taxonomy (GTDB): domain Bacteria; phylum Verrucomicrobiota; class Lentisphaeria; order Victivallales; family Victivallaceae; genus CAIPAT01. The sequence goes on from CAIMFA010000690.1 coordinate 8,009, forward strand.
GGCTGAGGGGTTTTCTTTTGTAGGCGGAGTGGATGAAGCCGGGCGGGGGCCGCTGGCCGGACCGGTTGTTGCCGCCGCCGTGGTTTTTCCGCAGCATAGCAGGATTCCCGCGGTAAATGATTCGAAACAGTTGACGGAAAATCAGCGGATTGAATTGCGGCAGGCGATCCTGGAGGTTCCTGGAGTGCAGTACGGCATTGCCGTGGTGGCGGTGGAGATGATTGACAAAATCAATATTCTCCAGGCGTCCCGGATGGCGATGCGGCAGGCGGTAAGCCAACTGAAAAATTTGGATTTTTTGCTGATAGACGGTCTGCCGGTGCCGGATATGCCGGTGCCGTGCGAGGCGATAGTTAAGGGTGACGCAAAATCGGCGAACATCGCGGCAGCAAGTATTCTGGCTAAAGTGTTTCGCGATGAGTTGATGGTGGAATTGGCCGGACAGTATCCGCAGTATGGTTTCGAACACCATAAAGGTTACGGGACTGAAAAGCATCTTGCGGCGCTGAAGACCTATGGCGTATGCGCGGTTCACCGCCGGTCTTTCGCTCCGGTGCGGGATATAATTAATCCGCCGCCGGAACAGTTGAATTTGTTCAAGTAAAAATTTTTAGGAACATATTTTGAAAAGTTTACGGATAAAATCATATATTGCAAACAGGATCAGGCATATCTCGGATGACAGCCGAACATGCAGTCATTAACGACGTTTGCATTATGTATTAAGATAACATGAAAATTGAAAGAACAGGATATAAATAAAATGAGTAAATTTCCGCTTGAAACGATCCGTCACAGTACGGCGCATATTATGGCTGCGGCAGTGCAGCAGCTTTTTCCCGGAGTCAAGTTTGATATCGGCCCTTCAACTGATGACGGCTTCTATTATGATTTCGATATGGAGCACCGGCTGACCCCGGAAGACCTGGAAAGCATTGAAGACGCCATGCGCAAAATCTGCAATCAGAAACTGGCGTTTGAGGCGGTTGAAATGGACCGAGCTGAAGCGCAGGCGATACTTAAAGCCAAAGATCAGACCTTCAAACTTGAACGCCTGGCGGATATTCCGGAAGGCGAGAAAATCACTTTCTACCGCTGCGGCGATTTTACCGACCTCTGCCGCGGACCGCATGTGGAACATTCCGGTCAGATCGCGGCATTCAAACTGATGTCTATCGCCGGTTCGTATTTCCGCGGCAAGGAAACCAATCCCATGCTGCAGCGTATTTACGGAACCGCTTTTCCGAGCAAGCAGGAATTGCACGATTATCTGCAGCTGATCGAAGAAGCGAAGAAGCGCGACCACCGCAAACTCGGCAAGGAACTGGATCTGTTCAGTTTCTCCGAAATGGTCGGCCCCGGCCTGGTGCTGTGGCATCCGAAGGGCGCGTTTATCCGCAATGTTTTTGAAAATTTCTGGAAACAGGAACATTATAAAAACGGTTATGATATGATCAATACTCCGCACATCGGGCGGAGCGATCTCTGGCGTACCAGCGGACATCTGGATTTCTACAAGGATTCCATGTATGCGCCGATGAAGATCGACGAAACCGATTACTATGCCAAACCGATGAACTGTCCGTTCCATATTGAGATTTACAAGTCAAAACTGCGTTCATACCGTGAACTGCCGCTGCGCTGGGCCGAACTCGGCACTGTTTACCGCTATGAAAAGAGCGGTGTGCTGCACGGGCTGCTCCGCGTCCGCGGCTTTACTCAGGACGATGCCCATATTATCTGCACGCCGGAACAGATCGAGGATGAAATCGCGGAAGTTCTGCGTTTCAGCCTCTCCATCTGGGATGCGTTCGGCTTCAAGGAAATCAAGCCTTATCTGGCGACCCGCCCGGAAAAGGCGGTAGGCGAACCGGAACGCTGGGAAAAGGCGATGGTTTCACTGCAGAAGGCGGTCGAAAAATGCGGACTCAAGTGTGAAGTTGACGAAGGCGGCGGCGCGTTCTACGGCCCGAAGATTGACCTGAAGGTAAAAGACGCTATCGGCCGTGAATGGCAGACTTCCACCATTCAGTTCGACTTCAATCTGCCGGAACGCTTTGACATGACTTATATCGGCGAAGACGGCCAGAAACACCGTCCGTTCATGGTGCACCGCGCATTGCTCGGCTCCATAGAGCGTTTCTTCGGCATTCTGGTCGAACATTACGCCGGGGCGTTTCCGCTCTGGCTGACGCCGGAACAGGCCAGGATTCTGCCGATTACCGAACGTCAGCATGACTATGCCCGCAATCTGCTCAAGGAATTGCGCGGGCAGGGGTTCCGCGTCGAGCTTGACGTGCGCTCCGAAAGTGTCGGCTCCAAGATCAAGGATGCCCGGAATCAGCGCATCCCTTATATGCTGATTATCGGCGACCGCGAAATGGAGAACGGCAACGCGGCGGTGCGTTCGCGGCGCGAAGGCGAAATGGGAGAATTGACAATTCCCGCGGTAATTGAAAAAATGCGATTTGAAATTGAACAGAAAATATGATAATATTATATGATAGTCAAATATCGTGTGTTTTGATGTTGAAAAAAATAACTGGAGGGTACTCGTATCGCTAAGCTGATAAAACCGGCAGATGTTTCATTTGCGTCTCGTGAGATCCGTCTTATTGACGCAGATGGAGAGCAAGTAGGCGTTGTAACTTATGAAAATGCCCGCAAGATGGCTATTGAAGCCAAGCTGGACCTTGTCCTGGTTGCGGAAAAATCCGATCCGCCGGTCTGCAGGATCATGGATTTCGGCAAGCTGACCTATGAGCAGAAGAAAAATATCAAAGCTCAGAAAAAGCATGTCATCACCCAGAAGCTGAAAGAGGTCAAGTTTCACATCAATATTGATAAACACGATTATGATTATAAGTTGAAACACGGGTTTGAATTTCTGGAAAAAGGCGCTAAATTAAAAGTCACTCTGGTTTTCAGAGGTCGTGAAATGGCTCACAAAGAGATCGGTTTCGAACTCATGGAGCGAATCATTACTGACCTTTCAAAACACGGGACTGCTGAAGAAAGGCCCAAGTTGCTTGGGCGTAATATCAGCGTCACTTTCTCCCCGCTCGGGAAAAAGTGAAAATAAACGCCGGGAATGGCTGGCATCGGCCGTCCTGGATAAACAGTTAACAATGTAGAATAGGAGTTTAACTAACGATGCCCAAGCAGAAGACAAGGAAATGTGCCGCGAAGCGGCTCAAGAGAACAGGGACCGGCAAGTATCGTCATCACAAGGCCGGCGGTCGTCACCTCCTCACCGGAAAAAGCGCCAAGCGCAGACGCCGTCTGGGACAGGATGGAGCAATAGGCAAAGCAGAAAGAAGGCGTATTAAAGCCGCTCTTCCCTACGGCCTCTAATCCATTAACTGAGAACAGAATCATCCCAGGAGGAATTTAATCATGTCAAGAGTAACTTGTGCAGTACCTTCCCGCAAAAGACGCAAGCGCGTTTTAGAGCAGGCTAAAGGTTTCTACGGATGCAGCAGCAAGAACATCCGTACCGTCTATGATGCAGTGGATAAAGCCATGCGTCATGCCTTTGTAGGACGCAAACAGAAGAAACGTCAGTACCGCAGACTGTGGACCGTGCGTATCAACGCCGCCTGCAGAATCAACGGTACCACTTACAGCAAATTTATCAACGGTCTGAAGAAAGCCCAGGTAGAGCTGAACCGCAAGGTTCTCGCCGATCTGGCTGTAACCGAACCGCAGGAGTTTAAGGCTCTGGTCGAGAAAGTTACGCAGGCCTGAGCAGTTTGTTGATAGAACATTGAAAGCTTGAATTGGAGGCCTGTGCTTTCCACTTCAAGCTTTCTTCATTTTAAGCCGGAAGTCAAAAAATTATGTCAAATCCAATCATTCAAAAGATCGATTCCGCTCTCAGCGACGCCGGGGCGAAGCTGTTGAACGCGGTGACTGAAGCGGAAATTGAAGAAGTCAGAATCGAAATCCTCGGACGCAACGGCCTTTTTCCCGCTTTGAGCAAGGAAATGGGCGCGGTTCAGCCGGAAGACCGCAAAGCGGTCGGGCAGGCTTTTAATACTGGCAGAACCCGGTTTCAGGAACTGCTGGACGGCGCGAAACAGCGTCTTGCCGCCGGCAGCGGCGCAAAGAGCTGCGACGAACTTGATCTGACCCTGCCGGGACGGCTGCGCAAGCTCGGCCATAAGCATCCGGTCACTAAAGTCATTGACGACAGCGTGGCGATTTTCCGCCGGATGGGGTTTATTGTTGCCGACGGACCGGAGATTGAAACGGTTTACCATAATTTTGACGCGTTGAACACTCCCGCCGATCACCCTTCGCGTGATCCTGGCGACACTTTTTATTTTAAGGACGGCAGACTGCTCCGGACTCAGACTTCGCCGGTGCAGATCCGCGTTATGGAAAGCCAGGAACCGCCGGTGCGGATTGTCGCTCCCGGACGCTGTTTCCGCCGCGATACGCCTGACGCCACCCACAGCATGAACTTCCACCAGATCGAAGGCCTGTATATTGACCGCGACGTTTCGCTGGCCGATTTGAAAAGCATTCTCCAGGCTTATGCCCGCGAACTGTTCGGGCCGAATGTTTCGATCCGGCTGCGCCCGCACTTTTTCCCGTTCACCGAGCCCAGCGTCGAATACGACTTCTCCTGCATCATGTGCGGCGGCAAAGGCTGCAACGTTTGCAAGCAGTCCGGCTGGCTGGAAATCGCCGGCGCCGGCATGGTTGACCCCAATGTGCTCAAGGCTGTCGGCTACGATCCGGAAATCTGGAGCGGTTTTGCGTTCGGAATGGGGATTGAGCGTATTGCCATGATCCGTTACCGCATTAACGATATCAGGCTTCTGTACGAGAACGATACCAGATTCCTTGAACAGTTTTAACCGGAGCGCAAATAATGAATATTTCATATAACTGGCTTTCACAATATGTTGATATATCCTGCGGCGTCGAGACGCTGGCGGCCAAGCTGACCATGGCCGGAATCGAAGTCGAAGCGATTGAACGTTCCGGCGGAATCCCCGAAGGCATTGTCGTCGGGGAAATCCTGGAACGCAAGCAGCATCCTGACGCGGATAAACTCTCTGTCTGCCGTGTTTCCAATGGCAAAGAGGAGCTGCAGGTGGTCTGCGGCGCGCCGAACTGCGATGCCGGCAGTAAAGTTCCGCTGGCGACAATCGGCGCCACGCTTACCGACAAGTCAAGCGGCGAATCGTTCAAGATCAAGAAATCTAAATTACGCGGAGTTGAATCCCACGGCATGCTCTGCAGCGGCCGCGAACTCGGGCTGGATGATGATCATTCCGGCCTGCTGATTCTGGACAGCGCGTTGAAGACCGGAACCCCGCTGGCTGAACTGTTTCCCGGCGATACCATGTTCGAACTTGAAGTCACGCCGAACCGTCCGGACTGGCTGTCGCACTGGGGCGTGGCCCGCGACCTGGCCTGTCTGCTTGACAAGGATGCCGCCCTGCCTGAAATCAAGACTCCGGTTCCGGCGAAAAATGAAGATACCGCCAATCTGGTTACTGTGCTCGACCAGGAGCTCTGTCCGCGGTACACCGCCAGAGTTATCCGCAACGTCAAAGTCGCGGAAAGCCCGGAGTGGCTGAAAGAGCGCCTGCTCAGTATCGGGCTGCGCCCGATCAACAACGTGGTGGACATTACCAATTTTGTGCTTATGGAACTTGGTCATCCGCTGCATGCGTTCGACCTGGATAAACTTTCCGGAAAGCGCATTGTCGTCAGACGTGCCGCAGACGGGGAAAAGATGACCATGCTGGATGACAGCAAACTGGCGCTTAAGCCGAACCATCTGGTGATCGCCGACGCTGAAAAGCCGGTTGCGCTGGCCGGGATTATGGGCGGACTTGATTCCGGCGTGACGGATTCCACCGTCAATGTCCTGCTGGAAAGCGCCGCGTTTTTCACCTCCAATATCCGCGCGTCATCCCGCGAACTGGGGATTTCCTCCGATTCATCGCACCGCTTTGAACGCGGTATTGACTGGAATATGGTTGAGACTGCCAGCGACCGCGCCACATCCTTGATTCTGGAACTGGCCGGCGGCGAACTGGTTAATGAACTGGTGGATATTCAGGGCAGAAAGCCGGAATTCAAGCCGGTGGTGTGCCGCTTTGAGCGCATCCGCAAACTTACCGGCGTTGACTTGAGCAACTGCCGGATCGTGGATATTTTCAAGAAACTGCGCCTTGATGTTTCCGGTATTGACGAAATCAAGTGCGTGGTCACTCCGCCGTCATTCCGGCTGGATATCGAGCGTGAAGCCGACCTGGCGGAAGAAGTCGCCCGCATCAACGGCCTGGACGCCGTGCCGGTTGTTCCGGTCACCTCGAAGTCGGTCGCGTCTTTCTCTAAAGATGCATACACCGGGCTTCAGGGCCTCCGCGACGAGTTGACCGCGCTGGGACTCTATGAATGTCTCCACTACAGCACGGTCAGCGATAAATCCGCCTTGAGCGACTCCAGATTCGTATCTGAAGATGTGATCCGGATGGACAATCCGCTGAGCCTGGATCTGGTCTGCCTGCGTCCGTCGCTGCTGGGCGAAATGCTTGCCACGGTCGAACGCAACATCTCGCGCAAAAATCTGGATCTGCAGCTTTTTGAAATAGACAATGTTTTCTGCGGCAATCCGCAGAAGTTCCCGGAGGAAAGACTTGAATGCTGTATCGTCCTGACCGGACACAAGCATCCGGAACGCTTCTCCGCCGAACGCGGCGAGCTTTATGACTTCTATGACCTGAAAGGGTTGACTGAAGCCTGGTTTGCCGCCCGCGGGATCGAGAAGTTCCGCTTCGAGAAAGCGGAAGACGACAGATTTGCCCCCGGACGCTGTGCCGCGGTAATGATTGAAGGCAAATGCGCCGGCCATATCGGCGAACTGAACAGCAGGTATTCAACGAAATTCCGTTCCGTATATCCGATTTTCCTGGGAGTCTTCGAGACGTCCGCGATATTGAAAGCGAAGCTGGAATCCCCGTTGTATTCCCCGCTGGCGATGTTCCCGTCAACCACCCGTGACGTGGCATTTCTTGCCGACCAGTCGCTGCAGCATCAGGCCGTGGTTGACTTTATCCGCGGCGCCAGATTGAAAAATCTCGAAAAAGTCGAACTGTTCGACATCTTCACCGATGAAAAAGCGGTCGGCGCGGGCAAAAAGAGCATGGCTTACACCCTGACTTTCCGCAGTTCCGAACGGACTTTGACGGACAAGGAAGTCAACGAAGCTTTCGACAAACTGCGCGAAAAACTCAGTGCGGAACTAAAAGTCGAACTCCGCTGATCCCCCAGCAATCTCCAGTAGTCTCCTGAACTCCGGGCGTTAAACACCCGGAGTTTTTTCATTTATGGGACTTATGAGGCTTATGATAAAAAACTTTTTTTCAGATTTATTGTTGACGTTAAGATTATGCTGTATTATATTTATACAAAAGTTAAGCATAAATTAAACGTTATCACGGAGGTTTAAATGAAAAATAATCCTAACGGCTGGCCGATTATTTCGAAATGGCTGGGAGTCAGAGAAAAAAGACAGGTTGACCTTTCCCGGCACCTCAATATCACCCCGTCCGCAATTTCTCAAATCAAAAATGGCGATATTCTGTTAAGCGCCGCACAGATGGCTTCCGTGCTGGATTATCTTGACGTCAGCGACGAGGATATCAGTCTGTTTTATACCGAAGTGTTTAATGCCAGGATTGGGATCGGCGCCGGCGGACAGGAGGAACTGCTCCGGATAAGAAATAAATTTACCGTTCAGCTGACACAGCCGGTGCACGGCGGCGGAAAGACGCGGAAACCTCGTGCTGTTGCCCGGGGAAATGATGAGGCGGTGGCGGTCAAACGCGGCGATCTGCTGGATGTCCCTGTACTCAGTTTCGCGCAGGCCGCCGGATATGAACCGGCCATTGAACCGTTTGACGACTTCGCCCGCGACTGCTCCGATGAAACTGCCATGTTCACCGAGGCGCGCCCCGGATTTTTTGCCCTGCGGGTGGAAGGTGACAGTATGTCGCCGGAATATCCCAACGGCACCATTTTATTAGTGGCAGGCGGAGAATATCCGCAGCGCGGCGATATTGTCGTGGCCAAACTCAGTACCGGACAGGTGGTGGTCAAACGCTACAGCCGGAAAGACAATATCATCAAGCTCGAATCGGAAAACCCCAGCGGCATGAATTTCTCCTGGCACTGCAAGGAAGACCCCGGCTATGTGCTGTGGATGTATCCGGTCATCGAAGTAACCCTGAAACTCCGCAGCCGCCGCTGGGAGCGCACCCGCAACGGTTTTTCCGTAGCGGATTAAATGAATCTTGTGCTGACCAGTGTAAAACCTGATAACCGGAAAGGATAGAACATGAAAAGAAGCGTATGGTTTGCGTCATTTGTGCTTTTGTCACTGCTCTGCGGCTGTGAATCCATGGAGGAACCGGATAACAAGGATTATGACCGCCAGCAGGGCTTGACAACTGTCACGCACGGGGACGTGTGCTATAAATTCTATGCGGAGAAAAGGAAGCTGGACAATCAGACGCAGGTAGCTATTGAACTCTTATCGGATAATACATCAATCTGTGTTCAGGATTGCCGGTCCGGCATAGACCCGGACGGGGTTGAATGGTTTGTGGTATATTTCGAGGCGAAACACAAGCGCGATCAAAATGTTACGGACCATTTCATCGATAATGTTTCTGTGAAAGTGGCTGCCGTGGACAAGTTTTCGCAAAAAGGAACTTTGGGTGGCACCATACCGGCCGTTAAAGGGAATATTGCGCTGGTCTATAAAGGCGCCGTCTCCTTTGAAGATAACTTCAAGTTAAAATATTTTAAAGAAGATATGAAGAATCCTGAACCGCCGAAAGTCCAGTCTCAACCCAAATTAGAGACGCCAAAACCAAAACAGTAATTGACCGTGATTAATATGCCGCTTCTCCGGAGCTGGGAAAGTTCTGTTGGCTTATTCAAGCGGGCCGACTTGTGGCGGGGCAGGGGGGCGCGACAGATGGCCGCGCGGCGGAGGCTGTCCGGCGCTGCTGCCGGGCTGCTGCCGGTTTTCCGGTCCGCCGCGCTCGGCGGTGTAGCCGCCTTCAATGGCGGGGCCGGACGTTTTCAGTCTGGCTTCGCCGCCTCTGACGCAGCGGACATAATTATAAATGCGGATATCATCACCCTGCGGTCCGCGGCCGTCTTTCCATTTTAACGGATCGCCGGATTTTGGATCGCTGCGCTGTGCGCCCGCGCCGTGAACGTCCATTTTGACGCCGTGCATTGTCCCCAGCGCCCGTCCGAAGGCGACGTATGCGGCGGTGCCGCAGGTGCGGTGTTCCAGATGCGTGGTGGATGTCCAGAAATATGATTCCGGGCTGGTGATATTGAAGATATGGTCGATGGCCGGGCCGCGCGCGGCGGCACTGGTAGCTTCGGGGGCATGGGTGTAATCCACGATGCTCTGCAATTCCTTGGCATTCGGCAGCCGCCAGTCATTATGACCGGCGCATTTCAGATTCTCCGCATATTTCAAAGATTCCTGCCAGTTCATTTTGGTTTTGCTGTCGTCTTTCGTCCACATCAAGCCGGTTGCCAGGTCGCTGACGGTGCCGTCACCGTTGTCCTTGAATTCATTTTTCCCGTAAGCCGGATTGCCGCGGACATAGCGGACAAACTGTTTGTTCTGGTGTCCGCCGGGCATTTGCAGCGGGTAGCCCTTGATGCGTCCGTCGGCGAAATTAACGCCGAATACGGTCGGGTTGCCGTTCATGGTTTTGCCAACGTAAATAGTGGACGATCTGTACTGCGCGTCAATCAGGCGTTCGCCTTTGGATTCATCGCCATAGACGAAATCGAAAAATCCGGTATCAATATATGGTTTGGAGTCCGCGGCGGTGCGGTTGCTGTATCCCCGGAAATCGATCAGTGAATAAAGCTCTTTGATGCCCGGCACGCGCCAGTCGCTGTAACCTCCAAGCCGGCAGTCCTTGGCTCCGGCGGCGGCCTGCTCATGAGTTGTTTTATTTTTCAGGTCAGGCGTCTTCTGCCACATCAGTCCGGTATTACGATCGCTGACGGTGCCGTCGCCGTTGTCTTTATATGCCGGAATATTGCCCTCGTACTGCGCGTCCTGTCCGTGGAAAGCGGCGCCGCGTTCAGGATAAGCAATTTCCTTGTCAGTTGAAAAGCACCTGTTCTGCCCGGTATCCACAATCGTATAGGGATGAACAGGTACAGATTCGGCGCAGGCCGCGGACAGTCCGCCCAGCAGCAGCAGGGAACTTCCAATCCTTACAATCGCTTTCATCTTTCGTTCCTTTCCTGATACAGTTTAACCACAAAGGCATAGAGACACAAAGAAATCTAAATTTATCATTTCCATATACCCAATCACAACATGTATATATAGAAATATAGTATCAGTAATTATAATAAACAAGAACAGGTTGCCGAGTCAGAGGCTCCAAAGTTTTATCAAATAGTAAATTGTCAACGGGGCAAATACAGAAGTAAAAAGTTTTTTCTGTGTTCCCGCGACTGCGGGATGTCTCTGTGGTTGGAAGGAGTTTCAGAAAGAGATGTCCGGTCGCGTCTGGAAGCTCTGCGGAGCGTCAATTTTTTATCCATAAATTTACGTTTAGTTTCTTGCAAAAAGGCGGCAGTCGTCTATTTTAGGAGTTTTCATGTTCATCAATATAACATAAAGGAACGATATGCATTTAGAAATAGAAATGCAGGAACCAGACGAACCTGGCCCTAGTAGCCGGGCGGGATTCTTGTCGCTCCTGACTGTTATTCTCAAAAAGAGCCGCTAATAAGCTGTTCGGGAATTGTTTCAGGCAGCGCCATAAATCTAAAATTCATACAGTTGACAGTATATTTTGTGATATCAAAGTATACTCCGTATTGATTGTTTTTTAACTTTGGCAAATATGCTTAAATATTATTAAGGCTGTCTCATGGGATTTCTGGAAAAGACAAACAGAACGCTGCCCGCTGCTAAGACGAACTCATTGAGAAATGATGACGTCAACGCTAAAAGATTGTTCAGCCTCTGCTCACAGCCGGAGGATGCCGCATTCCGCGAGATCGGCAGCGCCGCTACAGGGCTGAAGGGCGAAGAAGCAGATTCCAAACGGGATGAATTCGGCGAGAATGTGTTCTTCAAAGGGCACACCCTGAATCCGGTTGTCGAAATTCTGCTGCGCTTCAAAGATCCGCTGGTGATCCAGTTGCTGGTGATCTGCATTATCTCCTGCTTTATGGGCGATCTGCGGTCTCTGGTTGTGGTCGGGGCCATGATTTTTATCAGCGTGTTCCTCTCCTATTTTCAGGAAAAGATGTCCAGCAAAGCGGTCGAGAAACTGCAGACGATGATTCACTCCTCGACGATTGCGCTGCGTGACGGCATTGAAGTGTCGATTCCACTTAAAGATGTAGTTCCCGGCGACGTGGTAGTGCTGACAGCCGGTTCGATTATCCCGGCCGATGCGAGAATTATTCAGGCAAAGGACTTCTTCGTCAGCCAGTCGGCGCTGACCGGAGAGTCGATGCCGCTGGAAAAATACGCCTGTACCGCGTCCGTCACCGACGGAAACCCGCTGGAACTGCCGAATGCCTGTTTTCAGGGCAGTAACGTAATCAGCGGTTCCGCTAAAATCATTGTAATCAATACCGGAGACAGGACTTTTCTCGGGTCGGTGTCATCCTCGCTGACCAAGACCAAAGATGATACCAGTTTCGACAAAGGCGTGGCATCGTTTGTCTGGCTGATGATCCGTTTTATGCTGGTCATGGTTTTCGCCACGTTTATGATAGTGGGGATTGCCAAGCACGACTGGATTCAGGCGCTGCTCTTCGGACTGTCGGTGGCGGTCGGGCTTACTCCTGAAATGCTGCCGATGATCATGACAGTCTGTCTTTCCAAAGGCGCCATCGTCATGTCACGCAAAAAAGTGATTGTCAAGAAACTGAAGGCTATCCAGAACTTCGGCTCCATGAATATTCTCTGCACCGACAAGACCGGAACGCTGACCCAGGATAAGATCATTCTTGAAAAGCACATTGACGTGATCAACCGGGAAAGCGACGACGTGCTCCGCTACGCCTACATGAACAGCTTCTACCAGACGGGGCTGCGCAATCTGCTGGATAAAGCCATTCTGGCCAATAAAGACCTGGATGTCGAGAAAAACTGTCGTAAAGTGGATGAAATCCCGTTCGATTTCGAGCGCAAACGGATGTCGGTCATCATTGACTATGAAGAAACGCACGTGCTGATCTGCAAAGGCGCGGTTGAAGAGGTATTCAATTCATGCGACAAATATCAGGTAGACGAGGAGATTTACCCGCTGATTGACATGATCAAGAGTGACCTGATTGAAGAATACCAGCGCCTCAGCGCTGACGGCTATCGAGTGCTGGCCATTGCCTATAACGAATTTCCGCGGACCAGGGAAGTGTTCAGCGTCAAGGATGAGAAAGAACTGATTCTGCTCGGCTATGTCGCGTTCTTCGACCCGCCCAAGGACTCCGCCGCCAAAGCCATCAAAGCGCTGCATAATTCCGGAGTCGAGGTTAAAATTCTTACCGGCGACAACGAACTGGTGACCCAGAAAGTATGTGAAGACGTCGGTCTGGTGGTTAATAAAGTCGTTACCGGCAAAGAACTTGCTGAGATGAGTGACGAGGAGTTCCGCGGCATCATTAAGGACGCCAATGTTTTTGCCCGCCTGACGCCTTCACAGAAGGAACAGATCATCAAAGGGTTGCGCGACATGGGCAACGTGGTCGGATTCCTGGGGGACGGCATCAACGACGCTTCGGCTATGAAGGCGGCTGACGTGGGGATCTCGGTGGATACCGCGGTGGATATCGCGAAGGAAGCGGCGGATATCATTCTGCTGGAACGCAGTCTGCTGGTGCTGGAAGACGGCATTGTCGAAGGGCGGAAGGTTTTCGCCAACATTATCAAATATATTAAAATGAGCGCCAGTTCCAATTTCGGGAATATGTTCAGTGTGGTAGGCGGCGCTTATTTCCTGCCGTTCCTGCCGATGGCGCCGATCCAGGTATTGTTCAACAATCTGCTGTATGATGTTTCCCAGATCGGGATTCCGACCGACCATGTGGACGATGAATTCATCAAGAAGCCGCAAAAATGGGATATCACGTTCATCAGGAAATTCATGATGCGCATCGGCCCGATCAGTTCAATATTCGACTATGCCACCTTTTTCCTGATGCTGTATTTCTTTAACTGCGTGCTGTTCTCCAATGCCGGAACGACGCCGGAGATGAAGACTTATTACGAGCAGTTGTTCCACACCGGCTGGTTCGTCGAGTCGCTGCTTTCGCAGACCTTGATCGTCTATATCATCCGTACCAATAAGATTCCGTTCTTCCAGAGCAGGCCGAGCCCGTTTATGGTGCTTATGACGCTGATGGTGATGGCCACCGCCTGCATTCTGCCATATTCGCCGTTCGCCTCTTATCTGGAACTGGTGCCGCTGCCGTGGACTTTCTGGCCGTGGATGGCGTTATTCATGTTAATGTACAGTGTTATCACCCATTTTGTTAAAGTCTGGTTTAACCGTAAATTCGAGGTTGCTAAATGAAAAGTCTTTTAAACGCGTTGCAGGAAGGCCGCCTGGTCGAGCTTCCGGTCCATGAGAAAGAGAAAGTGCTGGAATATCTGGCGATTCTGATTGAGGCCATTCCTGATATCGGCAACAACCAGGACATCGTTTCAGCCGTCAACAAGCGTGAAAGCGCTTCCAATACCGGCATCGGCATGGGCGTGGCCTGTCCGCATGTCCGCGCCCTCCGTGACGACGGCGAACTGTTCTGCGCGGTGGGATGGTCTCCGGTCGGGATCGATTACGGTTCGCCGGACGGCAGAAAAGTCCATCTGGTGATCATGTATTACATCCCGAATTCGCAGCGCAACTCCTACCTGAAAGAAGTTTCCGGCCTGGCCAAGGCGATCAAAAATACCGATGCCTATCAATTTCTCTCCAGCATTCCCGATCTGCAGAGTTTGCGCGGCAAACTGTTGGACTGGATGGAATTAGCCACCGACAAGGCGATTCCTGATTTCAAAGCCCGGATGATCAAGCTGGAGGATAAACAGATCGTGGCCGCCAACGCGGCGGAATCGGTTAAAACAACTAAATTCACCGTGGTGCCGTTTTCGGTTCTGGTCACAGACTCCGCCAGGTGCATGGTGCTGGCGAAAGACGTCGAACTGATGGAGAAGCTGGAAGGGGCGAACGATTTTGCCTCCATGTTCAATAACGGGCGCGATTTCGAATATGCCGGGCATCATATTTCAGTAGTTTCGGAGGCGGCTTATGCCAAAGACCGTTTCCTGTACGAGTGCGTCGCCGTAAAATAACATCCGGTTTAAAGACAAGTTTTACGGAATTAATTTTGCATTCGCGCAACGGCGATTTATACTCTGCGCGGTTGAAAATTCAACTTATAGATGAATAGGATTGTGGATTGGATTTTTTCGATCCGATTGACAGGCGATATAAATATCGCCGGAATGAGAAGCGGAAAAATACAGCCGCAAGACATTCACCGCAAGGCGGTTGCGATCTTTTGAGTTTGGATTCGCACTCTTCGAG
>CAIMFA010000691.1 GCA_903840185.1 uncultured Lentisphaeria bacterium
CAGCGCCGGCAGGCTTCCGGTTTTCGCTTTTGCCGGCATGGCAATATAGCCTCTGGCCGGATTACCGGTCAAATTTGCCGCCTCAAACTTAAAAACCTTGATGTCGTTAGTTTTGACCGGATGATCGCCGTAAAACGGCCACTTTTCGCGCCAGTCCTCCAGCGCGAATTGACTGAGCGGCGGAATCTGTTCTATTTTCAAACCAGCCGGAACTTTAGCCAGCGCCTTGAGTCTGCCGTTCCAGAACTCGTCAAAATCATCCGGCTTGGGCTGCGAGGGTTTTATTTTCTCCGGCGACACCGCCGCCGCGCCCTCCAGAATGGCAGCGCCGGTATCAATTTTTATATTGATAAAGCCGGGACGGTCAGCTTTCACAGAAACTCTGCCTGACGCCGGTACTTTACCTGACACTAGCTTTTTGTCGCAATCAAGTTCAATTATATACTCAATCTGCTTCTTAGCGGACAGCCCGTCAATAATAAAAGTAACGGTCTCACCCTTCTTATAGCGGGCGTTCTCACGGTCGGTTCTTACACTCGGCGACATAGCATCCATATCTGCGGCTCCTGTTTTTCAATAACATCATTTTTCTAGCCGTTAATTTAACCAGTTGCCGCCACAAGTCAACCAGTATCTGAAAGAATGGAGAACGGATGGAATGCTTTGCCTATCTTCAAATATTGGTATATAACCCGGGATTTCGGTCGGCATGGCTGTCGATGCCGTCCATTATGGCGCGGCAGCTGTCGCGCCAGCGCGACTCTGGAATATCTTCGGTAATTCCCATGATAATACCGTCCATCGAATCCAGTTCGTCCAGAAGTTCGACCGTCTTCTGACTGACTTCGGCATCCGTTTTCAGGTGTACGGAGGAAGGAAAATTCATCCAGATGACTTTATCCGGCCAAGCCACACGGGCTGCTTTCAAAGTCATATCCGTGTCCGGCGCGGGAGTGAAAGCTTCGATATAATCCAGCGCGGTACCGGCGACCGCTTTAGCAATGAGGCCGCAATCGGCATCCAGATGCGTACCAATCAGTTTGCCATGCTTATGCATGATTTCCGCCGCTTCATTGTAATGCTGAACATAGTACTTTTCGAAGGTTTCAAGTCCGATGATTGACGGAACCACATTGCCGCCATAGTTGGCATGAGAAGCTGGCGATTCCGCCACGATCGGATAGATTTTGCGGCGGTTTTCCACGATAATCTCATACAGCTTCAAAATTTCATCCCGGTTGTCCATCCACTCCATACAGAAATCCTGCATCGCCATACAGTTGCTTGAAATCAGCGACTGCAGCGGTTCCAGCCCGAATCCGGCCCGGCATACCGCATCCCCGCCAAGTGCTTTTTCCGCATTGACAAACGCGTCATAGGACGGTTCGAATATTTCATCCTGAAGCAGAAAGCGCAACGCTTTATAGTCATCCGGAGATTTAAATAATTTTTCATGGAGCCAGGTGGTGAAGCCTGCGGATTCCTGAAGACTGGTAAGTGTGCCGCAAGGCGTTTCATACCATGTCCTGGTCATGGTCTTTCCGTCCTCAACATATACATCAGTTTTTACTTTGACATGCGGAGTATGGACATTGAAAACCGACCGGCGGTTGACAATGCACAATCCGCGGTTCCGCATTTCACGTTCCGCCCGGCACTGCGGTATTTTCGATTCATAGATGGTGAACGGAACAGAATCTGAATGTCCTCCCCGCAGCGAGATCATAACTTTATCACATGGTGTCATAGCAACCTCGTATATTGATTATTTTGCTTTACATATTATATTATATAACGTAACAAGCTTAATTAAAATGTAAAAAATTGCTGATTTATATGGATAATATTGCTGACAATATAGATTATTCCCTGATTTTCGACAACAGTCCGGTTTCCGCCCGGATGGGCGTGGAAATCGTATCGCTTGG
>CAIMFA010000692.1 GCA_903840185.1 uncultured Lentisphaeria bacterium
ACAATTTTAAAATATTTTACTTGATATTTTAAGATTTTTATAGTATTTTTAATACATAAGCGTATTATAAAATAGAAGGTTTTAATAAAAATGAGCAAAAAATTAGATATCCGGCAGGAAATTATAAAGTGCCTCTGCCGCAGCGGCCAGATGACGAGAACTGACTTTGTCCGTCAGACAGGCATTCGTCCGGCGACAGTCTTTGAAGTGGTTGACGAATTGAAGCAGGACGGAATAATCTCGGAGCTGGAGCGTAAAGGCAAGAAAACCGGGCGTGTTTCGCCGGCAATAACGTTCAATATGGATTATTTATGGCTGCTCGGGATTGATTTCCAGTTCAAAAAAACCATTGGCGTGATTACTGATTTGAACGGCAAAGTGATTGCTTCAGCGGAGGTTCCCGGGGGTTCCCGCAAGGGTCTCGAAGATTGTCTGCATGAAATCAAAACCGTGGTGACGGCATTAAAAAACCAGGTTGGCGTTGACTGGAAAATCGTCGCCGGAGCCGGTTTCTCCGATCCCGGCGTGGTGGATATTGAACACGGAATATCTTTGCGGGCAGTTAATCTTCAAGGGTGGGAAAATTTTAACAGCGGAACCTGGCTGCGCGAAATGACCGGGCTCCGGCACTGCCTGGTCCTGCCGGAAACTATTGTCGGGACTTACATGGAATATTACAGCAGATTCCCGGAGCCGCCGGACAGCCTTTTTCATATGAAAACGGGAACCGGCATCGGCGGCGGATTTGTCAAAGACGGCGCACTTTTCATTGGCGGCAGCAACCGCGGGATGGAAATCGGCCATGTTGTCATCATGCCGGAAGGTCCGCTGTGCAAATGCGGCAACCGCGGCTGTCTGGAAGCCATCGCCGGAGAAGCTGGACTGAAACGCCGGGTGGCGGAACTTATCAACAACGGCGTTGACACCGCCCTGAAGACGGAGAATTTCTCCATCACAAAGTTCTGCGAACTGGCCGGACGCGATAAAGCCGCCAGAATGCTGGCTTATGACGTCAGCAGCAAAATCAGCAATGCGCTTGCCACCGTGGTTACGCTGCTGAACCCGTCTATGATCGTCTTGAGCGGCGAACTGGCCGGACTGTGCAATATTCTTACCGATACCATTAAACGGGAACTGCCGTTGCGCTGCATGCCCGGCGCGGCGGACAAGCTTGCCATAGAAATATCAACGCTTGACGAATACGCCACCGCCAGAGGTGCCGCCTTGATGCTCCGGGAAAAAATTCTGCTGGAACAATCAGATAAAAAATTTATTCTGGGCAGTGCATGATGATGAGTTTTGAATTTTATATGAATCCTACCTGTTTTTATTCCAAAGAAACGGGCGAATTATTTTTTCCTCAAGTATCGGTACTGATGCTTTAACTTTCTGATACAACGCTGTCGGCAGAGGGTCTTTTTCCATTAGTTGCAGATTTTGCCTGAGTTGTTGAATATTGTCTACTCCAGTCAAAATGCAGGTTATTGCCGGGTTGCCCGATACGAACCTCATGCAGAGTTCGGACATATCCATTCCCGCTTCAACAGCCAGACATGCCAGTCTGCGGCGCACGGGAATGACTTCCAGCAGTGATTCTCTTATCTGGTCTTCCGGCATCAGCAGCAAGCCCTGAAGATAGACGCTGCGGGTGAAAACCGCTATTCCGTTTTGCTGCGCCAAGGGGAAAAACGAGTCAAAACGTTTATCCAGGACATTGTAAGGCAATTGAACATATTTGATGCCGGCGGCAATAACATCATCACAGTAATGGTTGGTATCCAGCGAAATTCCGGCGCCGCCAATCAAACCTTTCTTCTCCAGACTTTGCAGAATTCCGATGTACCTGATGTCCTGTTCGACATGGAACAGGCAGGCTGCAAGACGTTTGACACCCAGCCGGGCCAGTGAATTTTCCACACTTTCAACGATAAAACGCTCCGCGGCGCTTTCGGAAAGATTTTGCTGAGTTATCCCTGGAACTTTGCTGATAACCTGCATTTTGTCTTTCAGGTTCAATTCTGCCAGCGCCCGGCCCAGCACGGCTTCGCTGTCGCCGTAACCGGCGGCGGTATCCAGACAGTTCACTCCGCTTTCGTATGCCGCCTGAATAATATCCCTGGCGGTTTCGTAGGATGGCTTGCCGACAGTATTGGCGATGCCATAATTGAGCCCGAATTGAACAGTACCCAGCATCAGTTTTGAGAAATGCATAATCTTATTCCTTTACTACTTTGCTGTATAACCGCCGTCAACCGGAATATTGGTACCGGTAAGGTACACGGATGCATCGGAAGCCAGAAAAACAATGATTCCTTTCAAGTCAGTATCGTTCGCCATTCTGCCGAGCTGGGTTCTGGCGCTGTAATTCTTAACAAATTGTTCCGGCTGGGTTGCCTCCTGCAAACCACCGGGCGATACGCAGTTGACCCGGATATTGTAAGGGCCGAGAATGCTGGCCGCCCAGCGGGTGAAATTGATCATGCCGCCTTTCTCGTAAAAATATATAGGGGATGGATTGGGGTTCATGTCAGTTCCAGCATAATTTGCCATTTCAATCCCGACCATGCCCATCATCGAACCGATGTTGATAATCGAGCCGCTCTGCTGTTTCTTCATTTCCCCAGCAAAAAGCCTGGTGATCGTAAACAGCGCGGATGCATTGATATGCAAGCTGCGGTCGAATTCAGCCAGCGGATAATCCCAGCCGTTCATGGCGGAACGGATGACCGCGTTATTGACCAGCACATCAATCCTGCCGCAACGCCGCATAAGTTCTTCATGCAGCGCGAAAATTGATTTTTCATCCTCCAGATCGAGTTGCAGCGCCGTGACGTTATATCCTCTGGCGCGTTCTTCCGCCGCGACTTTTTCCAGTGCTTCGAGATTGCGTGACGCAATATAAGTTTCGGCCCCGGCCTCCGCCAGTGCCGCCACGATCTGCCGTCCATATTTACCTGCCCCGCCGGTCAGCAGCGCGACTTTGCCCTTCAATGAAAAACTTGCCAGTACATCCATGACCTTTACTCCTATTTCCCGTAAATACTTTTAGTTGGCTGAACGTTTATGCCGGCGACGGTATTGACGATCTCGGCGTATGCCGCCGTCAACGCACAGACGTCAGCTCCAATAATGATGAACCGGTATCCCATATCGACCAGTTCCTTGTAGTTGGCCAGACTGCCCACCGTTCCCGCTATCTTGCCATGTTTATTGGCGGTTTCCGCAATCCGCTTTCTGGTTTCGGCAACCAGCGGATTGGCAAAATTGCCGGGATCGCCGATGGAATGGGTGAAATCGCCAGGCCCGAAAAACAGCATGTCGTAACCGTCCAGCGCGGCGATGGCCTCCAGTTCGTTCAGCGGTTCCGGATCTTCAATCTGCAAGATCACAAACCGTTCCCGGTTGGAT
>CAIMFA010000693.1 GCA_903840185.1 uncultured Lentisphaeria bacterium
AATTGCGATCTTTTGAGTTTGGATTCGCACTCTTCGAGGCCTTCGATACCCCGGTATCGGCAGCCTCTCAGAATACGAAGCAATTCTCAAAATCTTCGCAATCTATGTTAAATTTTCAGCCGTGCAGAGTATAACAGCTTGAAACTTATGAATTGTTAATAGCTTTAAAACCATAATAAAGGGTGAAAAATGCGCAGCGACATTATGAAAAAAGGTTCGGAGCGGGCGCCGCATCGTTCTCTGATGATGGCAACCGGTATCAGTAAGGAAGACATCAATAAACCGTTTATCGGAGTCTGCAACTCCTATACGAATATTGTGCCAGGACACTGCCATCTGAAGGAAGTCGGCGAACTGATTTGCGAAGAAATCCGCAAAGCCGGCGGCGTGCCTTATGAATTCAATACGATGGCGATTTGCGACGGCATTGCAATGGGGCATTCCGGTATGAAATATTCGCTGCCCAGCCGCGAACTGATCGCTGATACCGTGGAATCCATGGGCAGCGCGCATCCGTTTGACGCCATGATCTGCATCCCGAACTGCGATAAAATCGTTCCCGGCATGCTGATGGGCGCGATGCGGTTGAATATTCCGACGATTTTC
Organism: uncultured Lentisphaeria bacterium; assembly: GCA_903840185.1. Taxonomy (GTDB): domain Bacteria; phylum Verrucomicrobiota; class Lentisphaeria; order Victivallales; family Victivallaceae; genus CAIPAT01. Next base: position 607 of record CAIMFA010000693.1, read on the forward strand.
GCCTCCGGCGGCCCGATGAAGGCCGGAAAAGTCGTTAACGGCAAGGCTACCGACCTGATCACCATTTTTGAAGGCATCGGCAAGTTGAAAGTCGGCCAGCTCGACGAAAAAGGGCTTAATCAGCTTGAATGCTGTTCCTGCCCCGGCCCCGGTTCCTGTTCCGGCATGTTCACCGCCAACAGCATGAACTGTCTGTGCGAGGCGCTCGGTCTGGCGCTGCCCGGCAACGGCACAATCCTGGCCATGTCCGCCAAGCGCAAAACGCTCTGGAAGAATGCGGCGAAACGCATTGTTCAAATGGCGCTGGCAGGCGGCCCCTGCGCGAAAGATATCGCCACCAAGCAGGCGTTCCACAACGCGCTGGCGCTGGACATGGCGATGGGCGGCAGTTCGAATACCGTGCTGCACACGCTGGCGGTGGCTAACGAAGCAGGCGTCAAGCTCAATCTGAAGACGCTGGACGAGATCAGCCGCAAGACTCCGAATATCTGCAAAGTCTCCCCGTCCAGTCAGTACCATATGGAAGATGTGGACAAGAACGGCGGCATCATGGCGATCATCAAGGAAATCTGCAAGATCAAGGGCCTGGTTGACCAGTCGGCAATGACGGTTTCCGGCAAAACCCTCGGTGAACTGGCTGCGGCGGCTCCAGCGCCCGACGGCACGATTATCCGCACAATTAAAAAAGCTTACAGCCAGGAAGGCGGCCTTGCCATCCTGTTCGGCAATCTCGCCGAAAGCGGCTGCGTGGTAAAGGCTGCCGGAGTTGCTCCGCAAATGCTTAAGCATCGCGGCCCGGCGGTGATTTTTGAAAGCCAGGAGGAGGCCTGCGAAGGCATTCTGGGCGGCAAGGTCAAGGAAGGCGATGTTGTAATTATCCGTTACGAAGGCCCGAAGGGCGGCCCCGGCATGCAGGAAATGCTTGCCCCGACCAGCTATATCATGGGACGCGGCCTCGGTGAAAAAGTCGCGCTCGTAACTGACGGACGTTTCAGCGGCGGCACCCGCGGCGCCTGTATCGGGCACGTCAGCCCCGAAGCGGCGGCAGGCGGCATGATCGGACTCGTTGAGAAGGGTGACATCATTACCATCGACATCCCCGGCAGAAGCATCAAGCTGGAAGTTTCCGATAAAGTGCTCGCCGCCCGCCGTAAAAAATGGCAGCCGCGCGAATCCAAAGTAAAGACCGGCTGGCTGGCCCGTTACGCCATGGCCGCCACCAGCGCCGATACCGGCGCCATACTCATGGTCCCGAAAAAATAAGAACCGGGAGTACTGAGAAGACTGAGAATACTGGGAGAGAATGACATCTTCCGGTATTCTTTTTTTGTTTCCAGCTTTCATCTTGTCTTGCTTGGCCCCTTTTCTCGCTTGACCCACTTTGTTATCCCCGACTTAGTTGGCCAACCGGAACCGGGACTGGAACCGGGATGCGTTCCAAAAACAGCAGCGCGCGCCGGGAAAAATCGGAATCCGTTTTCGCCCGGTAAGTTCTGCTTCCGACCCCGTCAATATTTTCCGACAGGATTTCTGTTCCAGCGGTCAGACGGTCAATGTTTGATGCCAGGAATACAGCCTGTTCGTATGCGGCGCACAACTGGAATACGCAGGTTTCGTCAAGGACGGATATTTTCAGGCGTCCGCAGATGTCGTCGGATGCCATTTTCAGCGCGGCGTCTTTCTGTTCCGTGGACAGCGCGGACCATTGCTGATGCTGGAGATGTCTGCTGAAATATTCATCGGCATTTTCGATTGTAAGCATAATTTCACCTCTAATTAAGTTGAAAGTTGAAAGCAAGAAAAGTTGAAAGTTAAATAAAATTCTTTGAATTTTCTTCATTCTTCCCATTACTCTCATTCTTCCCATTACTCCCATAGAATTAAAAAAAAGCCCCCTTTACCGGGGGCCGGGGTTAGACTCAGATTGCGGCTTTTATCGCGGCAATGGCCTGAGCGCTGGGTTTAAGATTGAGGATGCGGCAGAGCCGCTGTCCGGCGTTTTTGAACTCCAGCGTGATTTCACCGAGCGCCATGCGTTTGATGCCGTCGAAGCCTTTCAGCGAGGCGTCTTCATCGGTGATGGCCCGTCCTTTCAGACTGCACAGCCCGAACCCGGAAACGTCGTTGACCCAGGCTTCGGTGTCCGGCATATCCGGATCGGCCATAACGGTCATGGTGCGGCCGTTGATTTCGTTGACGACCACCGCGACATACGCGCCGCGCTTTTCATCGGCGCGGATGATCTGAAGGCGGTTTTTGTATTCGTTTGAGAGCACTCTGGCCTGACCGGGCGAGCAGAGAATCTGGGACGGTTCGCCGCCTTCCCCGATTACGGCCTGCGCCGCGTCGTTGACCAGATAACTGTCCAGGATATTGCCGGAGGCGTTGACGGAAAGCGCTCCCGGCTGAGTGCCGAAGAAATAGAGTCCGCCCGCTTCGCCTCTGACTGCCGCATTGGGTTCGATCCGGCGTCCGAACAACGCGACACGGTTCAGGTCGCGGGCCAGTTCGCCCAGCGCGAACGCGGTCTGGCGGTTGATCTGGTTTTCGACATTGCCGTAAACCTGAATCGCCAGCGCGGTACCGCTGATGATGATATCCTTGCGGAAGATCTGGCTGTAGTTGAAGCTGGTGCCGGACAGATGATATGATTCCTCGCCGTCGCCGCCGTTGCTGCCTTCGGCCATCGGCGTGCTGACGATGTTCAGCACGTCATTCTGCGCCGGCGCGGTTTTAGCTGAACCGTTGGCTGCCGCGAGTTCCACCGTGAAAGCGGAGGCGCTGTTTTTTGCGGTGACTTTGAACAATGCCGAGTCGTTTTTGACAACCAGCAGCGTTCCGGCTTTCAGTTTGGCGACATCCGCTTCCGAGGCGGTTACCACCATGTCCGTCACTGCTGAAACCTTCAGCGAGCGCCCGGCAATCTGGTCTTCCAGCCACTCATGCTTCTGAAGTCGTGCGTCATCCACCCGTTTAAAGTTGGAGATGAAGCGGGGTTCATCCTTGACGATGGTTGAAAGCACATCACTCAAATCGCGTTTTTTGTCCTGAAAATTGTAAGAATAAAGAGCCATTGTTAACATCCTTTTTGATAATTTGTTGTTTTTGTAATCTACGTTTTTTTGTTTTTACTTCGCCCTCCGTCGGATGGAAACATGATCCACCGGCGAAACAGCGGGTTATTTTGGGGATCCATTCTATCTACTGTCTTCTGACTTCCAGCTTCTAGATTCTAGCTTCCAGATTCTAGCTTCCAGATTCTGTCTCCTTCCTCCCTCCTGCCTTCCTCCATTAGTTAATGTTTAACACTTCCGGCGCATTCTGGAGCATTTTCGCCACATCGCCGTCGGCTTTGGCGGAAAGAAATCCGGCTGCACCGGCTCCGGAACCGGGATTGCTGCCGCCGCCCGGGCGCAGTTCAAGTTTGAACAGCTTCGGGCTGGTTTCTTTCAGGCCGTTCATGAATTCCTCAACCCTGTCCGGGTCGTCCAGTGCCACGCCGTTGCTGGCGGTCAAATATTCCAGATACTGCTGATCTGTGAAATTGTATTTGCCGGCCAGTCCGGCTACGCTTTGTTTGAATTTCACGGAATCCAGTTCCTGCCTGACTGAATCTCTTTCCGTCGAAAGCGTCTGGAGACTGCCGCGCAGCCGGTTCAGCTCCTTGTCGAAATCTTTCTTCAGCTTTTCCGCTTCAGAGAGATCGCGGTTTTCGAGCGATTCGACTTTGCTTTTGAGTTCCTCCATTGTTCCGGACAGTTCCTGGTTGCGGTTTTCGGCTTCTTTGCGTTTGGCGATCTCCGCGTCCAGACGGCTTTTGGGGATTCCCTCCGGCCGGTAGTTTTCCAGGAACTCTTTTTCCTCTGTTGACAGTTCCACATCCTGCGCCACCTTCTTCAACACCTCGGTCAGATTCATCTGCTTCTCCTTTTTTTTGTTTAGTCTGGGGTTGACTCCCGCACTTTTTTGCGTGAGTGACCACGTTATACAATTAGTATTTTTGTCAATCAATCTGTAATTTTGGACTTAAAAACACGAAAAAGCGCCATTAAAAAACTGAATCTTAAAACGCTCTGTTTAGCCGCCATTAACATTCTTGAAAATTTTCAAGAGTGATCTTTTTTACAATTAGTGATTTTGTCAACGGGAAAGATATTTCTGAGCGTAAGGAGGGTCTGTTTTTCTATTTTAAAATTGA
>CAIMFA010000694.1 GCA_903840185.1 uncultured Lentisphaeria bacterium
GCTGGAATGATTCTTCGCTATATTACAAAATCGCAAATAAGTTTAAATTGAAAGCAGTAATAAATAATGATGCCATAATAAGTTGCCTCAGAGCTTTTATCATAATCATCCATTTGCAATAATAATAGTTTTAGACTTCAAATTTGCTATCAATAGTAGGATCAACATAAGAAAATTATCCGTCAGACAGGATATAATATCTGCCATAAATTAGAGATGACAATAAATAAATTTATGCGCTCAATCAATATCTATTTTAATATGAACAGAGCTATCTCCAGTATCCGGAGTCAAATTCAACACCCCTGCTTTATATTGAATATCAATATCGGAAGTAATCCTTATTTTTTTATATGCTTCAAATCCGCGCAAATAAAATACTATTTTAGGTGCTGCGGTCTTAAAATCAGTTTTCACGTTAATAATGATTTCTTTTGCCGCAACCTTTTTCAATTGATATGATACACTCCCCCAGCGAGTAGGTGCATGCTTTATGCTGATTTCTGCTCCAGTACGATGTGACCAGTATGACGGCGCCGCACGATTCAAATGCAGTATTTTCTGGTCTCGCTCTTCAAACACCAGCATCCAGCGAACCGCCAGCGGCACTGTCAACTGCGACGGAACACAGTGAATAGAATCCAACTGGTCAAAACCTGTGCTTTCCGGCGCAAAAAATGTATAGCGACCCTGATGATGCGCCATATGCGCATACAAAGCCAGCAGAAATTCCCTGGCTTTCCCTAAATTCAACAGCGCCCATAGCTGGTTGTAAAGTGGCCAGTCATCGAGCAAAACTTCTTCGTTATGAGGCTTGAAACGGGTTATCCCTAGAAACTCTCCTCCGCGCACCTTGCGGAATTTTAGGATTATTTCCGAAAGTTCATGATTCATAATGCCGGCGGAGAGCATTTCCGGATAAAAGCGGTAATTAGTGTATGAGGAAACCAGTAATTTATCTTTTGATCCCGGATAACATGTATCTTCAGTCATATGTTCAAATGGCTGCGTCCATTCCGGGCATGGCGGAATAAACCACGGATCACAGCTCTTGATGACGGAATTCTGTATAGAGGATAACACAGAACTCCTCAATCCGACAGCTTCATATTCCATTTGTGTTGTGAGTTCTGTCCATTTATGAATTCCTGAATTTTTAAATACTCTTACAAGTTCTGAAATACCGCGACAGACCCATAAATTTCCTGAATACCAGCCAGATGCTTTCCAGAAACGGGTATCGTCTTCTGCGCAGCCCTTCAGCAGATCGTGCTCGTTTTGATTTCTGGATGCGCATTCTTTCAGAAGATATGCAATAATGTTTTTTATTGGTTCACTGTGTTTTTCAAGAAATGTATAGTCGCCGGTAGTTTCCAGATAGTAAGCTATGGCGTCAAGCATCATCCCGTGTTCAGAGAGGGCTGCTCCATTTTTCCGATGAACCAATGCTCCCTCTTCATTCACAAAATTATCGAGGTGATAGCCCAAAAAATTCGCGGCTGGTTCGAAAAGTCCCCAGCTAGTAAGACAGTTTGCCAGCGTAATTGTTGTCGGCGGAAACGATGCGCAATTACGATCTTCTTCAGTATCACAGAAATATCTGGTTACCCCATATTTGGGAACGCCGTTGACCTGGCTCAGCAGGGCTTTGATCAATCCGGCTTTTACTCCATTCATGATTCGTTCTTCCGGTACCGTGAACGAGACCATTGCCTGCAATTCATGCTTCCAGAAATCCCGGAGTCGCCCGATTTCTGTCTCGAATAAACTGCCGCCTGCCAGGCGTTCTGCGCGCGGCGGCGGCAGAGTCATAAGTTCTTTTAATGTGCTGCAGTCAGGGGCATTAATCCGGTAGTAAAACTCCCGTCCCTGCTTCTGTTCATAGATTTTCAACAGAATAACTGTCCGGTCATTGATCTCGGCGGCAAATGCAGTCTGGTACCATACATTGCCGGAAGGACACATGAAGTTCATACGGGAGACCGGCAGAAAACCATCAACCAGCGTCTGTTGACCATGCAATCCGGCATATTCAAGACCATATTCTGCCGGATCGAACAGAGAACAAACTTCCTTGCGATAATCAACTTTGTGATTACTAAACACCGTGGTTTCGATAGTTATCCGTCCGCCGGAGCCGATTAAAAATTTCCATTTTGATTTTAGCGTTCCGATAAAATCCCAGGAGTTATTTTGCGGCAGGACAGCAGCGATGCTTTCATAGTCCGGATCGCCCGGTTTGGCAAGTATCGCATCGCCGTTCCGGTCTCCGTAAAGCTCAGCGGCTTCAATGATCGCTGTGTTTTCCATTAATTCCATTATCATTATTCCTATGATGATTATAATTTTCACGAAATTTCTAAAGACATTACTTCATGTTCTTTTTCAATATTCTGACTTCTGATGCTGAATCAAGACGTAACGGGATAGTCTGATAAGGTTTCAGCTCAAACGCAGCCGATCCGTTCTCCATTCGCAAGTTCTGCCCGTTGATTGGGGTTTTGACTTTTGCATTGTTTCCAAACTGCACCTGGACTTTTGATGGATATGGCTGGTTATTTACCAGATAAGCATTGTCGCCGCTGCAACGCAACACAATATTGGTATCCGACCCTGGCGCTGTCTGATATATTCCGGCTGGAATATAGGATATCGCTTCTCCGGCTTCCGCCTTCATATCAATAAAACCGCGATGTTCCGCAACATCGGTAAAACGGTTCAGGTAAATCACCGGGTCTGCATACGCCAGCGCATTGGTATAAGCGGAGAGGTAATTACGGCCAAGCTTGCCGGCGGAGCCGATAAACCGCTTTTCAAGCATGAAAAACCATTTTTCGGCAAGCCAATACTGATTGAGCATTTCCGGCGGCAGTGAAAGAGAAGTTTCATAATATCCGGTCCAGAAAAATACGCCGCAGGGCTTTCCGCCGGTCAGATATTCCCAGATGGCAGGATCGCGGTTGTATTTTTCCGCCAACGCTAAATCCTGGTCAGTCACCATATGTGCCCCCATCCAGTCATTATGTAACACCAGCATGTCGGGATCATTCAGGTACAATTTCGGGTCGGTACCCATTTCCAGCAACTTCTGCTTCAGTTCAGCGACTGACCCGTTGCCGATATTGCCGTGCCATGGCCAGGCGCATATATTCACCAGCAGTTTTGCCTGCGGCGAATATTTACGGAGCGCCACCAGCGCGGCACGGTTCAATTCGTAAATCTCCCGGCAGCGGAAATTGATAAAGTCTTCTTTAGCACTTTTCATGATCCAGTCATAACGCTGACGGAAGCGGGTTACACCCTGAAACTCCGGCGCGTCATTCCGGAACTTTTCCCGGAACAGCCGGTAAGAGTAATCATCATACCCCCAGTCCAGACTGCGGAATGCCATTGCACAACCCATTGTTCCTTCGAACACCATCATTCCCTTGAAATTCTTGTGTATCGCATATTTCCTGCCGATATCCTCAAATACCCGAATCATATCTGCTTTTACAGTGGGATGCAAAGGGTTATTCATCGGATAATTCGGCGCCTGCTTCCCGTCTCTAGAAACCAGCCTGTAAGTATCAGTTCCGCTCTGCACGTCCTTGTCGGAAACCTTCGTGCCCTCAATCCTGTGGCCTACATCCTTGCCTTCAAGCACACTCGAACTAAAATATTCGCTGTTGCCGTAAAAATTAATCCCATTTGCCCCATACATATCCTGCATAAGTCGAACAAAATCGGTCTGCTCCGGCTTCGTTGGATATTCTTCCCGGACATACATGTAGAGACCGTTACAAACCGCATTTTGCGCCGACATCCGCAGTATCTGAACATGATTGCGCAACGCCAGATACCAGCGCCGGTAATTATTCTCTGCGGCCATGCCTCTGCCGCTAAAGCGCTGCATACCGTCAGAACCGGGATAGTAACTGATTCCCGGCAAATTTACCCGTTCATTGTAATTGGCTGATTCACGTCTGGAGTCCCCCAGTTTTACCGCAGGCAGCAGACCGTCAATCCGGTAAAACCGGATCGCCGCCATCGCCGCACCGTTATTCTGCCTGGAACTTTGAACCGGCGAAATCATGATCCGGACATCATTAAATTTAGGAATGAACAGTAAACGGTGCGTAATCATCTTGCCTGAGAGCGGGCGGGGCCGCCCCGTCTCCACAGTCGTTTCCGTGCCGAATTCGTATCCTATCGAACCATGGACCAGCGCAATAATCTGAACGCGGTCCTTATCATCCGGTATGTCAATTTCGGCCAGATAAAACTGGTTGAGCTTTTCAACTTTCAGTTTCCACATGGCATAGTTGTTTTTATATCCCGGGGCCAAAAATCCTGCTTCCGAACCGGTTTGCAGATATTTTAACCCGTTGTTGTCTACTATTTTGACCAGCGGAACACTTCCTGGCGGGCCGCCTAGAATAACAGGATTCTCCGGATTATCTGGTTTAGTACAATCAATTTGATCAATCAATGTTTTCTTGAGTTCGGAAAATATATTATCCGCTGTTGTTTCCGGCTGGTTCAGCGATCCGAACACAATCAGTTCTGCCCGGCGTTTCATCGCCGGCCGGTCGCCGAAGCTCAGTTCGGCTGTGAATGCGCCCTGCCGGGACAATGGATACCGCAGTTCATATTTCGCCATGCCGTTTTCGGTGTTGATTAATTTTCCGGAAAAACTGACCGGCGCATTGCCGTCAAAGGCATCAAGCAATGTGCATTTCAATTCCGGCTTCATGCTGCCATAGAAATTTTCAGGGATCGAGACAGTCCAGTTCATCGTTTCGCCGACCTGATAAACCGGGTAATTATTTTTGCTGTCATCGAGCTTAATCAGTCCGACATACTGGCGTCCGTGGAATGTATTATTTTGTTGATGATAACCTTCATGTCCAAGCCGGTAATGCAGTTCCTCGGATGGGCCTTTGTATCCCGGCAGATCCCAGCCGGGTTTATAGCTATCAGCAGAACGCCAGCCGGGACCGGCGGTAAAATCCAGTTGCGTGCCATCTTCCAGATTAATTACAACTTCCAGTGCAACCCAGCAGCCATTAAGCGATACAGCATTGGCGCCTTGCTTTAAATTGTCTATTTTCTTTACTATTACAACGCCGCTCGTGCGTACTTCATTACCGACACAGGACAAAATTTCCTGCCCGTTCACTTTTACCGTGTGGCGGTCATCGGTACCGTTATGGCTGCCGTAGATCAAATATGCATCTTTGACTTTTTTATCGAGATTGAACTCAAGCCGATGGAAATTCCCATCACAAATTACATATTTGTTAAAATCATAAAGTTCATCAACGCTCCTGCCTTCTTCGGGCGTCGGCTTGCTGTTCCAGTCCTTCCAGTTATATTTCCGTTTTTTACTGTCGATGGCAGCAATCTGGGTTCCGGCAATCTGGCCTTTTTTTAGTTCGCTGACTTCGTTCAGCAATTCTCCAGGAGAAAGCGCACGGTTGTAAATCCGGAAATCACTGATGGCGGAATCAGCAGAATATATCCCGTCTGCGGCGCTCCCAATCCACATTTCTTTCGGCATGCCGCCTGGGGCCCAGGTGTCGCTCAGCGGCGAAGAGGCGACGAGCGCTCCATCAAGATATAATTTCATGCTGCCATCACTCCATGTCAGCGCATAATGATGCCATACATCCTTATCAGGGGACTTGGCAACAGTTAACTGCCCGGCAAAAGTGCCGCCTTTTTTCAGCGCAACGTGGGTATTACTGAATTTTGAGCTGATTCTCAAAGTAAGAAAGTTATCTTTATACCACTGCCCCATCGTAAACATCGTTTCGCAATTCGCGCCCGGTTTGATCCACATCATGAGTGTTCCGGCGGCGGGATTGAAATTCCCGGCGCTTTTATACGCTAGTGCAGCGCCATCCTTAAATACTGCCGCAGTTCCGCCTTTGCCCTCGGCAAACGTGACATTGTCTTGTTTTGCGGGAGTCTTTTCTCCCGCGGCAACGTCCGCAATCAAACTTTTATCTTTAAACGTAAGTTTGAAGATCAATCCGGATTGGCCGGCAGTATCCGCGCCGAAGCTAATTGTCGCGGTCAGAATCGCGGCCAGCGTTAACCATAATTTTCGCATGTTTCAGTACCTTTTTTTGAAATTAATTTATTCTAATTTTAAAAGACAGCAAGAGCAGTAACAGCCATCCGCAGAAAGCCTGACTGGTTCTGCGCTATGTAATTTATATTATTGGAGACGTATGGTTATGGCTTTTCGATGGCCGAACTGATTTCTTCCGCGGAAAGCGCGTGGTCGTAAATCCGGATATCGCTTAAAGCGGAATTTGCCGAATAGATGCCATCGGGACCGGAACCTATCCACATTTCATCCGGTGTCTCGCCGGCAACCCAAGTCTCGACTAGCGGAGAAGTCATGAGCAGTTTTCCGTCCAGATACAGTTTCATGCCGCCTTCACCCCAGGTCAGCGCATAATGATGCCAGACGTTGGTTTCCGGAACGCGGGAATCGTTTACCTCTCCAACAGGCGCGCTGTTATGCTTGAACGCGGCGTGGATATTTTTAAACTTCGCGCTCACTCTCAGGGCCAGAAAGTTATTCTTATACCACGGGCCCATCGCAAATATCGTCTCGCAGGTCTCGCCGGGCTTAATCCACATCATGAGCGTTCCGGCGGCGGGATTGAAATTCCCGGCGCTTTTATACGTCAGTATGGCGCCATCCTTGAATACTGCCGCAACTCCACCTTTGCCTTCGGCAAATGTGACATTATTTTGCTTTACCGGACTCTTTTCTCCGCCGGCAACATCTGCGGTCAAATTTTTGTCTTTAAACGTAAGTTTGAAAATTAATCCGGATTTCTCTGCCGGATCATCCGCGCCAAGGCAAATTCCTGCTGCCAGTAAACCAGCCGCCACTAACCATAATTTTCTCATTTCAACCTTCCTTTCTGTAGGGGATTAAATTTGTATTAAATCAATTTTCTGTTTCATCTTTAAAATTATTCTATCGATAAATAGAATATCATCTATTCGGCTATATCTTTAAACAATTATGGTTTTTGCCAACTAATCCATTGACAACCGCTCTTGGCACCTCCAAAAGTAGTTGGTATATCTTTTCTGTAAAGCCCGGTAACGTGACCATCACTAAACAGAACATTAGCAACACCATAAAAATTTCTCTTTTCATATCCAAGAGTAACCGATGTCATGTGACGAAAATCCACTCTACCCCAAGTGTCTTCATCACCAGGATCTACCGTTTGAACATGAGGAGAGTAACTGGACGCAGCAGTGCCACGAGGAACTCCGTCTTCATAGAACATTGTTCTTGCTGGAGCAGTAATTTGCGATAACTTTAAACCAATGGCACATCTATAATTTGTATTGTTGACGGATGTGCCGCCATAACTGGAAATACGAGAGTAATTATAACTTGTATCACTTATGTTTGTTGGGCGGGTTGGACATTGAAACACTTTCAGATTGGAAATATATTTCGGACAAACCTGACCATTGCGATCACTATAGGAACCGGCCCCAGGCAACCACTCATAAAAATCGTTGGCATAGAGAATATTGGCTATGCCCTGTTGTTTCAAATTATTAGCGCAAGTGCTTGTTTTTGCCCGTTCACGCGCCTTGCTTAGCGCAGGCAGCAGCATTGAAGCCAAAATTGCGATGATGGCGATCACGACCAGGAGTTCGATGAGTGTAAAATTTTTCTTTTGCATTTATAAAACCCTATCCTATAATTTATAGTTAAGTTGAATATTTATCAATAATAATAGTATAGTGCATAATATATTATTTGGAATACTCAAAAGAATCAAAAACATGTCTAAAACTATCATAATAGTCTTTTTTTGAAAATTATTGCCAGCAAATAAGGTATTCAAGATTGACAATAAACTGTATAGATTTTATCGTATAGAAAACGGAGTTTAATTATGGCAAAAAGCACTACTGGCATTTCTCAAATTATCAATTTTCCGGAAGCGTGCAGGGAAAACCGTCTTCCACTCTATGAACAATTATACCTGCCGCTTAATGAGCAAGGCATTTGTACCGCAGGAATCAGCGAACTGGTTACTGGCTATGATGTTAAGCGCGAATGTCCAGATTTTTTTCTGGTTATCTTCACTTTCGCAGGTAAAGGTAAATTTTTCTGCGATAACAAAATCTGTTACATGAATGCAGGCACGGTACTGATTGCACAGCCGGGAATGCGACATCACTACCAAACTGAAGGTTCCATCTGGAATATGTTATGGTTTCATATTCAAGAAAATTGTGGATGGGATTTTCTGAAAGAATCCGGTATTATTCTTCGGGAATCGGTATACGTATTACAGTTGCGATATGCCATGGAACAGATTTTCGCAGAGTCCCTTGCAGAGAAAAACGATGCCAATATATTGAACCGGATGTACTCGGAAATGCTCCTGATTTATTTGCGGCGCGAACTGACAACATCCGGAATAAAAGATGCCCAGTCTCATGCTAGATTTTCACGGCTATGGGAGCAAGTCAGCAGTGCTCCGTCCGCCAACTGGACAATAAAGAAGCTGGCCCGTGAAATGTGCATGTCTCCATCGCATTTCAGTCGTCAGTGCTGTCTGTTTTATAATATTTCACCAATGCGCATGGTCGCAAGAATGAGGCTTCAATATGTACGTGAACTCTTGAAAAATACAGATTTCAAGTTAAATATCATTGCAGAAAAAGTTGGTTACGACAATGCTTTCAGCCTTTCTGCCGCATTTAAGAAACATATAGGTGTCTCTCCGCGCCAATTCCGCAACAATATTCATTAATAAATATCTAATTATTTGTTACATGCCTAGACTGCCGCTGAAACGTTTATTTAGGAATCAGACGTTGATTGATTCTACGGCGCAACTCCAGCAGCCAGATGCTTTCACGGGGATAATTTTTGATGTTGATCCGGTAATCCAGTCCTTCATGGATGAGTGAAACAACCGCATCGCGGCCGATATGACTTTCTAGCAGCCGGAGCGCTCTCAGGTCTTGAAGGCCTTCACGGAATACTTCATAGTGCAGCGAATCAACCGGGCCGGTTTCGCCGGGATAGACCATGAATGAGCCGCCGCCGCAAAACGCCCGCCCGGCGTTTGTGTCTTTGAACGGATCAAGCGGCTGCAGCGAATATTGCGTGTACCAGAAGTTATACCCCCAGTTCAGGAAGCCGTCCAGATCGTATAAATAGAGAATCAGTCCGAGAATCCGGTTGCGCGCCGAGGGCATGCCGAACTGACGATTTGGCACCTGTTCATAATTGCCGGCATAGTAAACCCAGCGCTGTTCAATATCCTCCTTCATGAACTCGTCGAGCTCTTCAGTATTGGGAACCGGACGGCTTACCAGTCCATAGTGAAAAAACTTCAAATCGGACAGCGCATCGATAACGGGAAAATCTTCTGTTAACGGACGGAACAATTCCATCGCCTTGCGGTATGCTTCCAGATGCGCATCCGTCGGTTCGTCGGAAACATGAAAATAGCATCGTCCGGCCAGCCCGGCTTCGCGCAGCAGCTTTAGCAGCGGCGGCATGAGTTGCTGCAGAAAATTGCGGTATTCCGGAGAATCGGCGGCAACATGCCAGCCGAACATCTTCTTCTCCACCCCGTTTTCGCGAACAATAACTTTAGGCGTAAATGATGCGCCCCACTGCGTGAATGCATGGGACATTTCAAAATACTTAATCCCGCAATTCAGCGCCAGATCAATCCAGCGCTGCAATCTGGCGAAATCAAACTTATATACGCCGTCCGCCAGTTCGATATCAAGCAGTTGAGCGGTCGGGCGCTCATGGTTGACGGCGGTATCCAGCGGAACCGTCCACAGCGGAGTTAACAACATGTTGAGGCCGTGCTGCGCCATATTAAGGAAGTATTTTTCCAGCAGATTCCAGTGGTCATCGCTCCAGCATGAAATCTCGTAATGAGTGAAAATACAATCCGCGTAAAACCAGTTGGTGCAGATAAGCTGCTGCTCCGGCAGTTTAAACGGCAGCACTTCAAAAGACAGCGATTGCGTCTCCGAAAAATAGTTATAATCATCAGAACTTGACGCGTCAGGATTATGGAAACGAAATGTAACCGGATAAGAACCTGGCGTTAAATTGTCCGGAATACTAACTGACACCCATAACGCATACCAGTTGCGGCGCGAGATTTTGAACAATCCGTTTACCGGATACAGCGGATCCGGATATATTCCCGGTTCGCAGCTCAATATATCAGGATCGTCCGGCATGGCAGGCAATTCGCACGGCACCAGTCCGACTTCGCGAATTTTAATATACGGCAGCAGTTCTGATTCACATTCAAAGGCTACCCGCGCATTATCTTCCGCGCAGCAGGCGATCTGGAACGAAACAACCTCTCCGTATCCGGAGCTAATGGCGGTAATCGCCTCCGCATCCAGATTCTGGCGGCAGAAAACTTTTTCCAGCGAACTAATAAGCAGAGACTGAAATAGCATAAATCACATCATCTATTTAAATTTTTGATTTAATTGCGCATATAATTTACCGGCGTTACCGGAGAGTATTTTTGATCGCTCCTCCGGTTCGCCCCAGCGGTAGTAATTGCCGCCGATCATTTCCAGGAACAGCTCCCAGAAATCCATCATCTTGAAAGCTTCCAGGTGTCCCTGCTCACTGCCATAACACAGCGCATCAGTGGCGAACAGAATTTTATCGTTGAAATACCTTTTTTCATAGCCGTCGTTACATTTGCGGTCGAGATTTTTGATCAGCCATTCAATGTCCTTGCGATAACCGCTGAGGTCGTGATAAATATTGGGATAATAATACAAGTTCTGCGCGGTCTCTTCCAGCCACGGATAGCCGAGATGGCCGCCGATCAGGGTTAAAGCCGGAAACGCCGCCGCGATTGTCGCCAGTTGCGCCGGGTTCATATTGGCCGGACCGCAGCAAAGCTTCGGACCCATTTTGCCGGGCGGGCATTTTTCCAGTAATCCGGTATGGAACAGCACCGGCATGCCCAGCGCGGCGGCACGTTCATAAAAAGGAAAATATTCCAGTGCGGCATACGGTTTTTCAGGACGGTACGCTTTCAATCCGAAAAAACCCTTTTCTTTCAAGCGGTCAATATCATCCGGCGTCCGGCGCAGATCGAGGTAACCGAAGGGGATGAAGAAGCCGGGGAAATCTTTTGCCGCCTGCAGGACTTCCGCTTCGGAGGCAAATGGATGGGTGGACAGTTCACAGCCGCTGACATCCATCAGCCAGACTTGCTCCAGCCGTCCGGATGCCGCGATCTGGTCAAGACCGCGGGGATTCCGGCAGAGATGCGCATGTGCATCAATGATCATATTATTGCCTCAAATAATGGTTGCCGGGGCGGTCGCGGTCGCGCGGTCAGTCGCGACAATATAATTGCTGTGATTCCTGATATGAGTGACCGGATAATCATCACCGGGAATACCCAGCGCGGCAATTCGCAGCACGGTATTGGCCCAGTCCATGTCAGTGTATTCATTACGGGTCATTAAGAGCAGTTTCCTGGCGCCAAGACACTGCTTCATTCCGAGCGTGATAGCACGGCGTGGGAAATTGATCAGGTTGCCGCCAAGACCGTGGCGAACCGCATCAACGGTGCGGGTGAAATCGTTGACGGTCAGAATGCGCGGATCAGTATCTTTAATTCCGGCTTCCGGTTCGTTGAACGCCACATGACCGTGAATGCCGATGCCGCCGTAACATACTTCTATACCTCCGGCGGCGGCAATCATTCCCGGCAGTTTGTCCAGATTTTCAGGAGACGGGAAAATTCTTTGGGTTTCCGCCATCAGCAGTTCTTTATCGACCAGGTTGAAAAACAAGCCATTGATCTGTCCGCGAAAACTCAGCGGATGAGTGGACGGAATCAGTTTATCGTCATCATCGCAATATTCATCCATAAAGAAGAACCAGCAATTTTTCAGGCTGATACGGTCCTTGTTGATTTTTTCCGCCATTAACTTGTAAGGCTGGGTGGGGCCCACCGGCATGATGAATGCGACCGGATCTTTTTTCGTCATGCTTTTGCGGAATTCCGCCACCATCTGCTCCGCCAGATAATCGTAAAGCTCATTTAGTGTATTCTTCACCACCAGATGCCCTGCGCTTTTCGCCGTCAACTCGTCAACCGACAGTTTGAAAAGACTTCTGATTTCATTACTCCGGTCGGGGCCGATTTTCACCTGTTTCATTTTTATTTCCTTGTTAAATAGCATATTTGATGTTAGATTTAAATGGCAATGATATAATTATACAGGATTTATAAGCATCTGTCTATGTGTTTTTTGATGTATTGATTACACTTTTGTAGCACAATGAGCCGTAAAGAAATAAATTTTACATCTTCGCGCTTCTCCCGAATGCTTTTGTGTTTGCCGGTTCGTTACATACCTTCAGGTATGCGCCTCTCCGGCAATTCCCAAAATCTCTTCGGGATATTTCGCGAGACTTGTCAGGTTTATTTCTTGACAGCTCCTAAGC
>CAIMFA010000695.1 GCA_903840185.1 uncultured Lentisphaeria bacterium
GCAAACAAATAATTGTTTCCCGTTACTTGCCACCGGCGGCCCGCCGGGCGTGATCCAACGGCGAGGCGTTGGTCGCCAAAGGCGAAATGCATAAAGACGGTCCGCCGAGACGGCTGACCCTACCCAATTCCTTATCCTGTATATCCTGTCCATCCCTGTTAAATCTTCACGCCTTTCATCTGCGTCCATCTGCGTCATCTGTGGATAACATTTTCGTGTCTTTGATTTTTTTCGTGCTTTTCGTGTGGTTCGTGGTTAAGGTGTATTTTTTGGTTGCGGCTATGCCGCGCTAAGTTGGTTATTGGATATTCTCCTCCGGCTGTTCATTGCATAGTATAAAGACTGCATATCGGTATTGAATGATTTTTATCTGACTACACGGCCGGAACCGGATCCGCCCATCAGCGACTCGACTTCCTGTCTTGAGGAATAATTGATGTCTCCAGTAATTGAATGGGCCAGGCAGGAAGCCGCAACGGCGAAAGCAATGGCTTTACTGTTTTCCGACAGCTCCGGCGTCGTCAGCGCGAAAATCAGCCCGGCGGCAAAAGAATCCCCGCCGCCAACGCGGTCAACAATGTTTTTTATTTCGTAAGGTTCGTATTTTCCAGATTTCAGCGGCGCAAAGAATGCTTCTTCAGTTTTGACATCGTAAAGCATTGCACCCCAGTTGTTGTGACTGGCGGACATGCTTTCCCGAAGCGTGATGGCGACTTTTGAAACATTCGGAAACTGCGAAACTATCTTTCCGGCAACCTGCGGATATTTATCAATCGCGATTTTACCGGAGTTGACGTCGGTGTCCGCCGCATGTATTCCCAAAACGTCTGAGGCGTCTTCTTCATTGGCGATAACCACGTCCACATAAGGAAGTATGCCGCGCATGGTTTTCTCCGCCAGCTCCCGGGCAGGCAGCGATGAGTCCCATTTCCAAAGCTTCTTCCGGAAATTAAGGTCGCATGAAACGGTAACATTGTTTTCCTGCGCCGCCTTTGCCGCGGCGAGCGTGGCTTCTGCCGCTGTCCTGGAAATGGCAGGGGTTATCCCGCTGATATGGAACCATGATGCACCGGCAAATATTTTATTCCAGTCATAAGCTTCTGCCGGGGTTATGGCGACAGTGGAATTCTCCCGGTCGTAAATGACATTGCTGGGACGCTGATTAGCGCCGGTTTCGAGAAAATATAGTCCAAGCCGGCCTTTGCCGGAACGCACAATTCCTGAGGTGTCCACTCCCAGAGAACGGAGAAACGCGACACAGGCATCGCCCAGCGCGTTTTTGGGAAGCGCGGAGATAAACGCGGCATTGCCGCCGAGCAGGGTAATCGATCCCGCCACGTTGGATTCCGCCCCGCCAAATGTCAGGTTCAATTTCCCCGGCATCACCTGGGCAAATCTCAGAAATTCATCCGGAGCGAAACGTCCCATGACTTCGCCGAAAGTAACAATTTTATTATTCATGTCTCATTTCCCTCTTATTGCTTTTATATACTCTGCACGGCTGAAAATTCAACTATAGATTGCGGATATTTTGAGAATTGGTTCGTATTCTGAGAGGCCGCCGATACCGGGGTATCGAAGACCTCGAAGAGTGCGAATCCAAAC
>CAIMFA010000696.1 GCA_903840185.1 uncultured Lentisphaeria bacterium
GGTCTTTCAACTTCAGCGGTAATATGCTCGGCACTACCGCTTCCATCATGGTGAAGCAGAAATCACCCCATAACAGCCAGGCGAAAAGCACGAACAATCCCATTTTGGTATAAGTCAAAGTTCCGCAGTGATAAGTTTTGCCGCCTGGCGGAACTGTGATAGTATTTGGGGAAACATGCATTTGTCATAATTCTTTCGCATTTAATCGTTATGTCGTTTACAACGGGTTACGTGCTATATGTTACGTTGTTAATTAAAAATTCTGTTATCCCTGTTAAATTACAAATTCATACACTTAACCTGCTCCGCGCCGAAACTTTACGACCTGTGCGGGTTAATTTCCAGTTCCGCCATCCATGCGCTGATGATGAACCGTTTGCCGGGTTGAGCAGCGCGAGTTTCAATTCACCCATTTTTTTAACCCCGGAGTGAATCCGGTGGCGTCCGGGAGCATGGTCAAAACTGTATTTTACTCACACAAGTCGTTTTTTTCGCATATTTCCTTTAATAGTTTTCGCCATATAGGGGTGATTAATATTATCAAAATCAGCCAGTATAATCACGATGCCGGGAACCGATGAATTTCTCTTCTTCAGCTTAGATTCTTTTATTTCTTTGCGTAAATCACTTACTATCGTTCCTTTGCCTTGTACGGTATAGACGATTCCTTCGTGAACCAGATCAGCAATAGCTTTAACCGAAGTATTGCGGCTGGTTGAAAAGTCTTTGGCTAACTGATTGGCAGAAGGAATAGTGTTACCGGCTTTATACTTTCCCTGCCTAATCTCTTCTCTTAAAATGTCTTTTATCTGCTGATATACAGGAATTCTCATCTTATCTCTTTTTTCACATAAGGCCTATGTTACTATGTAATTTGTATTTCAAGTTTTACCAATAATACCGCTTAAGCTGTAGTTTTCGTTCTCAAATGTATTCCGTCAACAAACCCGTATTCAGATAATTTCATGCTCTTTCAGGTAGTCGTGCCCATTTGCAGCAAGAGACACTGCGAGTGATGCGGTTGGTGCAACGGGCTGGTGATGGCGACCCCCAAAATGATAATGCCCAAGATAAACCACTGGCCCCCGGTCTTTACATATGGCATCGGGATTAGCGTCTTTGAATGCCGACTGCCAACCATACATAATTGGAAAAACTATATGATCATAAGACTCATAATCCTCGACGCTGGCAAAACTGGTTTCAGCGCCAGGATTCCAAAGATAGTACGATCCGGAAAATAAACTCATAAGTTTTTCGTCTATATTATTCCAACACCAGAATGTGATATTAATACCATCTATATTCGGGCTGTTTTCAGTATTCTTAGCCCAAAATCTTGTGGCATGATAGGCCCCTCTGTACTGTGCTCCGCTAACACCTGCGCCAGCCATCCACGGTTGTTTATTTTCCCCTGAGTATAGTTCAATATCTTTCAGCATTTTCGCTTGAAGGGAATTCCAGTAGCACCATGGCTCAATGATTATTTCACTTTTTATTTCTTCAGGAATTGGACGTCCTGCGTGGTCAGCCCATATGCGTAATGTCAAATCCTTTCCCAATTGGACGCCGACTTCTTTTATGATATCGTAATAACGTTGAACCATGTCAGACGGAGTGAATTTGGCTGGCATATTCTTGCCCAGATACCATTTTGCCTCATCCAGGCCGAGATGGATCGTCGCTTTATTCGGCATGCATTCTGCAATTTGAAGAATCATTTTTTTAAACAATTCGAATGTTTCCTCGCAGATAATTAAAGAACTTCCATCATCATACATCCCCCGCCCTCCATTAAGCTCAGGACGATGATAAACGATTGACCCTGCATGCCCCCACGCCTCCAGCTCTGGAACAATTTCCACATAATATTCAGAAGCATATTCCACTAGCTCTTTGAGCTCTTCAAGAGTTAAGGCATATGGATTTTCCGAGCCAAAAGGCAAATCATTAAACTTTATAGAACACAGTTCATCGTCATACAAATGCAGATGCAACTGATTCATTTTCAGCCGGTGAAGTATGCGAATCATGCGCTTTAACAGAGGCAATCGCCAAACAGAACGACCCATATCAACCATAAAACAGCGTTTGTTGAAAGCCGGATAATCGTTTATATCAATTTCAGGCATATTCGCCGGAAAATAGACAAACAGTTGTTCAAGTGTGCGTATTGCATAGCTTAAACCAGCCGCATCTGCTGCCATAACATGACAGGCGCTTGCTTTCAATGATAATTGATACTCGCCGCTTTTCGTTAAATTATTAGAAAGTTCAAGATTTACTTTATATGCGTTTAGACTGTCTGTTACTTGGATTTCATGAATTTCCCTGAAGTCATTTATCATCCATACTGGAATTTTTTCTCCGGTAAAGCGAATCTCTTTAGGAGTATGAAATTTCCCCCCAGTTTTAATTTGTTTAGGTCTGGGCCATAACCGTTCAAAAGGGTCCATTTTCATAATGATATTTTTTTTGGGTTAAGAGTATCTTGAAATTGCCAATTAATAATTCTTTATAAAATCTAAAGCTTGCTGATTATTTTAGCGGCGGTTTCTTCATAAAGCTGCTGCCACTCCGGCGCCAGTAAACATTCCGTAACCTCATACCCGCCTTTGTCGTAGTAATCAGCGGGCGCGCCGTAATGCAGATAGCCGTTGGAATAAGCCGCCATGAAAGTGTGCTTGCAGGGCGACGCTTTTTTTACATTCAAGCCAACCTCAACCAGCATTTCCGCCGGCGAACTGATTATAACGCAGTCTCCAATTTTAATTCCCATCACTTCCGCATCAACGGTATCTTCGCCGGACTCTTCGTTTATTTCCAGATGCTTCTTCAAGGTGGCGATATCATCCTGAATTCTGGTTAAAGTCTCCATCGCTTGAATATTGCTCAGATATTTATCAATATTCCGCCGGTTATATGAATCCATGTCGGCAAATTTAGAGTTTCCTGTCTGCTGAGCTTGCAGATAACTGTAAGAATAATCTGCGGGATAATCCGGATTCAGCTTATGTTTCATGTACAATGGCAGAAAACTCTTGAAATTCAGGCTGGTGAAATGCAGTGCTTCAAGCAGCAGGCTTTGTTCTTTCTGCAACGCTTCAATCCGTTCTGGAATGTCAGTTCGCCTTGGCAGTTTTATCGTCTCGGCGATGACCTTTATTTCTGCATTCTTTGTTTCAATCAAGTTTAATGCTTTTAATGTGCTGAGACCAAGCATGGCGCCGAGCCATTCGACATCGCGTGGATGCTCAAAAACTTTGAATGTTATGTCGCAAACATCCCCGGCAGCGCCTTGCAGGAACAGCGCCATCGCGCCATTGCCTAAACTGTCCTCAATAACTTTGGAGGCGTAACCCGGAATGTTGGCCGTAATATGTCCCTGATAATCACCAAACAGCAGATGGCACGCGAAATTGTAAACCACCGCCAGCGGCGTCCCGTCCAGCCGGTCAATCCGGATGATGCCGATTTCAGGATCAAGCGGCCCGAGACCTTCAACCTCTTCGTCCGTCGGACATGGATTAGAGTGGCGGATAGTCCAGTGTCGGCCATTTTTCAATCTGAGCGTCCGGTTTATCGAAATCCGGTCTTCGCGGCCGAAGCCTGAACCGATGCGCACTTCAACCATGCTTTCCATCGCCCGGCGCACCGCGTCAAAGGTTTTCGCGACCTGTTCGTCATCACTGCATAACATGCGTCCCGCCGGATGGGTGTGCGAGGCGTTGACCAGGACATTGCAACCGGGAATTTTCAACTCGTGCTCAAGCCGTTTCCGCAGTTCCGGCAGAAATGCTTCGCCCACATCCGGCAGCATCCCCTGGCTGATTTTCCTGCCCCCTATTGCCGTAACATCCATGGTAATGATGACCGCTCTTGTCTTACCATCGTCCATTACCAACGCTTTTGCATACAACGGATCATTTACCATAACGCCCGGCTCGTTGGTGGTTATCTCGCTTTGGGCCACTCCGGCGAACAAAACCCGAGGGACGGCAGTCTCTTGTTTTTTAATATTTTCAATGATTGACATACTGATCTCCTTTATCCAATTGCAAACGCTGAATTTTCAGAGCTTCGAAGCTGATACTTGCCTTTTTTAATAAAATTATTTGCAAAACCAATTATTTGCCGGTAAACTCTGTTTTTGACTACAAGCATCTCTGCCTTATTGCCAAGTTTGAAGTTAGCATTTCATCAGTTCTAACTCTCCAAGCGATTCCCGGATATATTCTATTTTGTATTTTAAATCTTTGCATGTGAAATGGCGGCTGTGCGCTTCCGGGTGATAGCCCAACCGGGAATCCGCCTTGAGCAAAGGCATATCCTGTCGGGCGATTTCAAGTTCATCCTTCAATATGGCTTTTAACGCATCGAGTATTGCATGGCGGTCTTTCCCTGTAGCTTTCAATTGAGGCAGGAGCGTGTAAAAACGCAGGATGTTAATCGTGCTCCTGACCGACAATGCAATGTGGCAGGCCAGGTTAAATTCAATGCTCAGCTTGGAATTTGCGGAGTGCTGTTTACTTAAATTACCCATAATAACCAGGCCCTGTTCCCATTTGTTCAACAGCAGGGTCAACGCTTTTTCAGTCCTTTTAACCCCGAATGGCGCTGTCCAGTTTGGCAGACAATAACTGGTAACGTTCAAATGTCCTTCCGGGTCGCGAGGCAACGGAGTATGCCCTTCGGTACACAGGGAAGGCTTGTCCGGCACCTCAAGCGGGAAACAAAATGCCGGAGCATAATTTATGGGGCTGTTCCATGTAAACTCGCGACTCATGGGATATTCCTTCCAGCCATCGGAAAACAGTTTCCAGGCCTTCAGGACATCATCGGCCAGCTCTTCGCCAAATTCATCCGCAGCCGTCTCGCGTAAAGCCTGAACCGGAGACAGGGATGGGGATAGCGACATTTTGCCCGCAAGCCGGGTCATGGGCGAAAGTTCGCCACCGATATTCCAGCAGCCCAGAAACCCGTTTACCTCATGTCTTCTTAAACCGCTCATTTTCTCGGCAAGATTAAAAGGCACAGGAATATAAGGCACAGAGGCCAGCTCATGGGTCGCCGCCAGTTGCAGTTTTGCCATGACCTTCATCCCGCGCTGCTTAGCAATTTGCAGATGATTCAGAAACCGGTTACAGGGACCGATATAGGAAAGACTGTATTCATTCACGGGATAGTTCTTGCCTGCCACTTTTTTTTGTCCATCGCCGCAGGTCTCCCAATCGGTCATAAGGATAACGTCCTTCGGCAAACGATTAATCAGTCGCTGTTGCGGGTGAGATTCGATAATGTTCCACGCCCAGCTCCAGGCGATGACGTCGGCTGCGGGCGAAGCCGCCTTTATACCCTTGTTGATAACAGTAATCAGCTCGGCCACGACATCGGATGGATTGCGGCTAATACAGCGGGGACAAATCCAGGCTTCGTCGAGCAGGTGATGAAGTTTATATATTGTGTCAATAGAATTGTTGTTCCAATATTTAGGCTGCCAGATTGGAGACCTGGCATAATCTTGGATGATAGAGGTTTCCTGCTGAAGATGCGTATATGAGTAATGGGAGAAACAGTGAGTTATAAACTCGCTGGCGGTGATACAGAACGCGCCCCCCAGGCCCGGCGTTTTTTGGAACAGATTATAACAGCTTTCTTCAATGAATTCCCGCACGGCTGGCACGCTGGTGCAAAAGCCGCGACGAATACCGGCCCAAGCCTCGTTGTCGCTTGAACACATCATGGCCCGGCCTTGGGCTTCCGGATGTTTCAGCCAGAAAGGCGAATCGGCAGGCAA
>CAIMFA010000697.1 GCA_903840185.1 uncultured Lentisphaeria bacterium
AGCAATGAATGCGGAGAATGAAGGCATTTTCTATAAAGATGAACCGGTGGATGTGGAATTCGGCATGATCGGCGATAACGGCGCCGGTACGGTGGATGTGGAAATGAGTATTGCCGGGATTGATGGATTGAATATAATGAGAGATAAAAAAAGTGTCACTCCTGATGCAGGCGGACTGTGGAAATTCAAAACCGGAGCTGTGCTGCCAGCCGGCTACTACGGTGCTAAAATCAAACTGATGCAGAACGTCAAAGTAATTGACGAAACTTCACGCTTCTTTGCAGTGGTGCCGCGTCCGGAACCGCAGGTTCTGCAACCGGGCATGATGCCGTTTTGCGGTATTGACAGCCTTTCGGTACTGGAGGGATGCAAGCGGATCGGGGTGAGACGTCTGGAGGTGTATTTCTTATGGAAGATGATGATGCCGGATGGTAATATTATATGGACTCCGGAGATTAATCATCTGCAATATTTTAAGGCGCGCGGTTTTGATATTAAGGCGCTGATTCAGGTTACACCGCCGGAATGGACAATTGACCCGGTAGAGCTTAAGGAGAGTAAAACTTCTGCTATTTTTATGCTGCCGAAGCGTGAGCAGGTAAAGAATTACGAGAAATTCGTTAATGAAGCAGTTACACGGTTCGGCCAGTACATCGATGTGTTTGAATTTGGTGGAGAGGATAATGCCAGAATCGGTCAGAGCCCATATTACAAACAGAAATATTCGCAATATGTCAACGGCGGATTTGTGTTCGGTCCGGTAGTGGACCGGCTGGCGGAACTTTATGAAACCGGCGTTAATCAGACGCATCTGCATGCCCCCGGGAAACCGGTCGGCATTGTGCGCCCGACAATGGTGGTGCCGAACCGGGATTGTGCTTTCAGCGCTGCAATCGTTGCCAGGATGCCGGACAAGTTTGAGTTGTTCCCCATGGATCCGTATTCCGGGCATCGGATAGTCTGCGACGACCCGTCAATGATGGAAATTCCCGAAGACTATCTGCCGGAAATTTACACCAAAGGCATTGCGATGCTTCAGAAGCAGGGACGCGGACAAAAGATTTATAATTCCGAGATCGGTTATGATTTTGCGCTGGATACACCGCCGGACAGCAGGACTGCACGTAAAGTTGCCGCCATGTTGTCCCGGATTTATCTGGTATCACGCTTCTTCCCGGTGGAAGGCGTGGATTATTTCAAAGGATGGACAGGCTACAGCAATGATGGCACCGAACATTATTCCATCTGGGATGTTTACGGTTCGCCTTATCCGGCGGCTGCGGCTTACAGCAATGTTGCTCAGGTGGTGGAGAATGTGCTGGACAAGAAAATCATTGCCCGGGATGTGGTGTGGTCGGTTATTTTTAAAAAGCCTGCTGGAGCCGATGCCGCGGTCTGGATGCCGCGTGGCAGCGGCAGTTTGAAGATTGAACTTGAGAAGGATATGCTGGCGTTTAATATGCTCGGCGCGGAAATTAAAACTGCTGACGGCAGAATTAAAATCGGCGAAGAGCCGGTTTTCATTCGCAGCCGGAATGCTTCCGCGTGGGATTCGCTCCAGAAAAAACTCAATGCGGATGCGTTCGGGATTATTCCGGTTGAAATCGGCGCTGTCAGAAAATCTAATGACGCCATGGAAGTTGATATTTATAATTCACTGCTTCGGCCGGTCAAGGGCGCAGCAGTGATTTCAGTCAACGGCAAACCTGCGGCGCGGGAAAGTATTGTTATCGGGCAGAAAGGCAAAAAAGTATTGAGTATCCCTGCTGCGCTGACTCTTGACGGCAGGGAAACGGTACGGGTAGAATTTACGGAAGACAGTCTGAGCCAGGAACCAGTTGTTGCTGAGTTTACGCTGGACACCGCACGCATTGCCATGACGAAAGTCCCGGTAGTGATTGACGGCAGGCTTGATAAATGGAAGAATCAGGCCCCGAACTATGTCCGGAATGAATTCAAATATATGTTCCCCAAAGATAACCCGACCTGGACCGGCCCCGATGACCTGTCGGCAAAAGTCTGGTACGCCTGGGACAGAAACAATCTGTATGTGGCGGCGGAAGTCAAAGACAACGCGTATTCCAATAATGCTAAAACCGCTTCCGGCATCTGGAACGGCGATTGTCTGCAACTTGGATTTGATGTGTCCGATTGCGCACTGAAAGTTACCGACAAAGCGAGGAAGACCGGCAGCGCGGTTGACCTGAACATGGGCATGGCAATTGTCGGCGGCAAGCCGGTATTGCATGTCTGGAACGGGCTGTTCGGAGCCGCTGAACAAATCCGTTATGCAATTGTACGGAACGAACAAACGAAGCTTACCGCTTATGAGGCGGCAATTCCGTGGAGCGCCCTCGGGGTCAAAGCTCCGGAGAATAAAACGGTTGGCATCAATTTCGTGGTCTTCGATGATGATAACGGACTCGGTCAGCGTCAGTGGCTGGAACTCTGCGGCGGCATGGCCGGAATGGTTGATCCTGCCAAATTCCAGCGGGTGATTTTCTTCGCGGGAAACAATTAATCTGAATTGTAATAAGTAATGCGTTAGGCAAGATAACGCATTTAAAATAGTTTCATAGCATGGAGGATTACTTTTGGAACAGTTCAAAATACGCAACGGGCTGCGACTCTTTGAGAAGAAGGCTGACCGGAAAAAGATATGCGTCGCCTATTTAGGCGGCAGCATCACGCTTGCGGAAGGCTATCGGATTAAAGTAACTCAATGGCTGCGGGAACAATGGCCGGAGGTGGAAGTTTCTCAGATCAATGCCGGGATTGGCGGCACCGGTTCTGTTCTCGGCGCGTTCAGGCTGGAAAATGATGTTCTGAGATACAATCCTGATTTGATATTTGTGGAATTTGCCGTTAATGATTGCGAGCATACTTCCATCGGGCAGTGCCAGTCGGCAATGGAGGGAATCGTCAGAAAAATATGGAATCATGACATTGATACGGACATTTGTTTCATCTATGCGATAAACCAGCAGATAAAAGCGGCAATAGAGCAAGGCAGGGATTTCTGGACTATTCAGGAGATGGAGCAAATCGCCGAATATTACGGCATTCCCTCAATAAATATGGGCATTGAAGTTGTTTGTCTGGAAAAAGCCGGACGGCTGGTTTATCAGACATCATCTTCTGCCAGCCAGGAAACTGTTCCGGATGGTAAAATTATTTTTTCAAGAGACGGGGTGCATCCTACATTGGATGAAGGGCATGCCATATATGCCAACGGCATCATTCAATTTCTGGAAAGCATTAAAAATCAAGGAGCAATTCCAGTCCGCCGCGAATTAAAGCCGGAATTGTTTGGGACCCCGTGGGAAAACGCCAGACTGGTTCCGTTGTCTAATGTCGCAGAACTGAGTTCTGAGTGGAGCATTGCCGAGCCGGCGCAGGAAGGACTTAAATGTGAAAATATTCACAAGCTCTGCCCGCTTTATAAAACAGTAAAACCTGGATCTGAAATCAGATTTAATTTTAAAGGAACCGGTTTCGGGCTGCTCGGTATTTTCGGTTTGAATAGCGGACAGTTTACCATTGATGTTGATGGCGTAACAAGACCGCCGGCTGCCTTGTTTGACAAATATGGCAATATTTACCGGGTGCATTACGCCATGGCTGTCTCAGGTCTGCCGGATGCTCAACATTATGTAATAATGAAACTTGATTCGATTCCGCCTGACAGGAGCATGTTACTGCCGGAGCGGATAGTCAGCGATCCTTCGCAAATGGAAGGAATAGTTGCTTATATATATGGTTTGCTATTGCTTGGCGAGCCACAATAATTTATAAAAGAGAAATATCGAGATGAAATTTTTTGAGATAAATTTCCCGTTAACTCGGACACATTGCGGCGTACCGCTGGGCAATGGCAATATGGGGGTGCTGGTGTGGGGAGGCGGTCACCGGCTGTGTCTGACATTGAACCGTGGAGATTTGTGGGATCACCGGCAGGGTGAACAGATATTGCCGGGACAGAGTTACAAAGAGCTGGCTGCATTATATGATCCTTATGATGTTGCTCCCGTCAGTAAGCGTCTGGTCCGTCAGGAATTATCTGTTACGGATGGTTCCTGCTGGTGGCGTTCGTCCAGGCTGCCGGTCGGCCGGTTTGAACTGGAGCTTAAACCGGAGTTTAAACTGCGTAAAGCCGTGCTTGAATATTCTGCCGGCGTACTGAATGTATTTTCAGAAAGCGGCGAATGGCTGCGGCTGATACATTCACTGACTCAAAATCAATTGCTGGTTGAGGACATGGATGGAATTGTCAAAGATTTAATATGTCGTCCGGCCTGGGAATGGGTTGGTGGAACCTTGACAAGCGTTGGTTATCAGCCGCCTGCAATGATTCACTCTGCCGGAATCAGCGGGTGGTTCCAGGCCTGTCCGGACGATCCTGGCGTAACTGCGCTTTGCCGCAGCACGGATTATGGTCTGGCGATTTCTCTGGAACTGGGTTATGCGCCAGTTTTGAATAAAGTTGCGGAAGATTTTCAAACCACACTAAAAGCCTGCTCCGGATGGTGGAAACACTATTGGGATGATGCACCGGAAATCCTGATTACGGACGATTTTCTCAACCGGTTTTACAAATTCGCAATGTATAAGTTCGCCTGTGCGACCCATCCTGACGGAGTCGCCTGTTCATTGCAGGGGCCGTGGCTGGAGGAATATCAGCGCGCACAGTGGAGCTGTGATTATCATTTCAATGTCAATATCCAGCAGATTTATACGCTGGCGTTTGCCACTGGTAAGTTTGAACATCTTCTGCCGCTGTTCGATATGCTGGAATCAGAATCATTTCAACAGGTTATGCGCAGCAATGCCAGAAACTTATACGGCATTGACGACGGTCTGCTGATGACCCATGCGGTTGATGACCGCGGCTATCAGTGCGGCGGCATTCACCCCGGCGGGGTGCTGGATTTTGCCTGCGGTGGATGGACTGCTCAATTATACTGGCTTTACTATAAATACACCCTTGATAAAGAGTTTCTAAAAACACGCGCTTATCCGTTTATTTACGGCGTCATGAGGGTCTTCGAAGAAACTCTGGAGGAATACAACGGCAGGCTGTCTATTCCGCTGAGTATTTCCGCAGAATATGGTTGTACTTTTCCGTTGGAAAAAGATGGGCGCATGGTCAATCAGAATACCGGACGCGACCCTTCCAATCAACTGGCCTGTATTCACATGCTGGCTGACATCCTGCTGGAGGCCAGTGAAATACTCGGTATCGAGCCGCGACCAGTCTGGCGGGAGATTAAACAGCGCGTTCCGGAATGTACACTAATTGGCAAGTCCGGCGAAGAACGCATCGCCATCTGGGAAGGGCAGGATCTGGACGTATGCCATCGACATCATTCGCATCTGGCCTGCATCTATCCGTTTGACACCCTGAAAAGCATTACTCCGGAGCAGCAGCATATTATTGATAATACCGTGGACCACTGGATATTGAAAGGCATGGGTGAATGGAGCGAATGGTGCTACCCATGGGCGGCGATTATTCAAGCGCGGCTTGGATTCAAGGACGCCCCGGCTCTGCTGCTGAATATCTGGAAAGATATATTTATCAATGAAGGCTGGGCGACGGTTTATCTGCCGAAGTTCCGCGGACTGTCTGCTCACCGACGGAATGACATGCTCAAGCCAAAAGAGACCACGGAGATCATGCAGCTCGACGGCACGATGGCCGGAGCCACTGCTATCCTTGAAATGCTGGTGCACGAAAAACAGGGTGTGGTGCATGTATTTCCGGCAGTTCCCGATGCATGGCTGGATATTTCATTCAAAAATATCCGGCTGCCAGGGGCTTTCCTGATCAGCGCCGAACGCAAAAACGGCAAAATAACATCTTTAAACATTAAGAGTCTGAAAGGTGGAACTATGAAGCTGAAAGCCGCTGAGAATGCGCCGGTTGCACGCCTTCAATTTTTACCTGGCGAAGAGAAGAATATATTAGCAAAAGACGTCCGGAATAAACCCAAGTCAAAATATAACCCATCGGCGGTGCTGGCGGTGTGAAGATTTATTGCATTCAGCCATGTGTATTGCAATTATGACAGCTTTATAACGGTTTCCCGCTCGATCAGCTTGACGGGGACGGCCAACTGATAGGGTTCGCCGCCGCCGGTTACATGCCTGACGGCTTCGATCAGCTTGTCCGCGAACATTTCTTCGTTCAGGTCAACAGTGGTGAATGCCGGAGTCGCGTATTTGCCCCAGTAGAGGTTGTCGGTGCCGATCAGGCTGATGTCATCAGGCACCCGCAGTTTATTCATGGACAGCGCCTTGATTGCCGGAAACATCAGGTTATCGGCAAAGCAGTAAAACAGCGTCGGCAGTTTCCGGTCTTTCGATAACTGGCGGATTTCTCCGGTCATGGTTTCATGATCGAATGTGACTGTCCAGCGGAATTCTTCAGGGCATTGTCCGCCGCCGGTGGTGAAGGCTTCGACAAAGCCGTTGAATCTGGCGCCGGGCATGCTTTTCGGAAAAATAGTTCCCGCTGCCGTATGTCCCATTTTCAGGGCATACGCCCCGGCGATTTTGCCGGCAGAATAATCGTCGCAATAAACTGATACGCATTCAAGCATGATGCCTGATTGCACCAGAATGACTTTAAGCCCGTTTTTCAGCAAGTATTTGGCGGCGGCCGCGCTGTTGCACAGGAACACGTCAATGTCCATGGCGCGCAGTTTCTGCAATTGCAGATAAGATATTTCCGGATTCTCAGTGCTGAATTCGTGCAATGACAGTTCGATCTTATTAGCGGCG
Organism: uncultured Lentisphaeria bacterium; assembly: GCA_903840185.1. Taxonomy (GTDB): domain Bacteria; phylum Verrucomicrobiota; class Lentisphaeria; order Victivallales; family Victivallaceae; genus CAIPAT01. The sequence continues at coordinate 6,784 of CAIMFA010000697.1, forward strand.
GATTTTCGTTGTATGTTGCTGTAGACTCCGGCAAAAAACGAGGTGCCGGAGTTGAATTGTTCAATCCTGGAAGTGAGATAGGCAAGACGTGTCCAGCCGAGCAGATTGATGCGCGGCAGTTTGCGGTAATTCATCGCCACCGCCGCGGCAATAACTTTCCGCCGGGTAGCTTCGCTGATGCCTTTATCCTGTCCATTGAGGACAAATGATATCGTAGCAGCGGAAATACCCAGCTTTTCAGCGATGTCTTTAACCGTGGTCTTTTTTGTCATTAATGTTTTTGTCCAATTCTGCCTATAGCACTTTAGAATTTTAGAACTTTAGAACTTCAGAACTTCCCCTCAGTATCTTCCCAGTTTTAAACCTTCATCGACAAAGAATCTGTAGGTTTCGTAATTG
>CAIMFA010000698.1 GCA_903840185.1 uncultured Lentisphaeria bacterium
CTAAAACCCCGAAAGACATTCTGGACAGCCTGGGAGCCCGCTTCAACGGCTCTACTTCCTTTGACCGCACTAACTACTACATCAGCTTTCCGGCTTCTGATGAAAACCTGAATACTATTATAGCTCTTGAAGCGGAACGGATGGTTAATTGCATGGTTGGAGTGAATCCGGATAAAGCCGCCGAACAGCTCAAAACTGAAATGACCGTGGTCCGCAATGAATTCGAGAATGGCGAAAACAGTCCGTACACCGTGACTATGAAGCGTACTCTCGCCGCTGCTTTTGACTGGTCGAACTATGGTAAAATGCCTATCGGATGTAAAACCGATATCGAAAATGTCGATATCGAACGACTGGGAGCTTTTTATCGAAAGTACTATCAACCTGACAATGCGGTACTTCTAGTGGCTGGCAAGTTTGATCCGGCTAAAACCCTTGCATTAATTAATGAACAGTTCGGCCGCATTACCAGACCCGCCCGTAAACTTCAGAAAACTTATACCGTGGATCCGGCGCAGGACGGGGAACGGATGGTCACGGTACGCCGCGCAGGAGATACGCCGGCAGTAATGATGCTCTATAAGATTCCGGCCGCCAGTGATGAGCAGCATGTCAGACTTGGATTATTGGCAAAAATCATGTCCAGTCCTCCGTCAGGACGTCTTTACAAAGCTTTGGTGGAAACCAAAAAAGCCGCCTCGGTATTTGCTTTTGCCAGTTCGACAGCCGAACCCGGATATTTGCTCTGCGGAGCGGTGTTAAACAAGGGAGGCAATGTGGATGAAGCTCGCGGGATAATCGCTGACACGCTGGAAAATATTGCGAAGAATCCTGTCACCAAAGAAGAAGTTGAACGTGCCAGACAGGAGACAATTACTAAACTCGAACTTACATTGAAAGATTCCAGCACTCTCGGAGTCGGATTGAGCGAATACATCGGACAGGGCGACTGGCGCTTATTCTTTCTGAACAGCGACCGCGTAAAAGCGGCAACCCCGGAAAATATTCAGGCAGCTGCTGTTGTATATTTAAAACAGACAAACCGCACGGTTGGACAATTCATTCCTACAGACAACCACGATCGGGTGGAAATGCCAGCGGTAAAAGACGTGGCCGCTATGCTGAAAGGATACAAAGGCGGTTTTGCCTTGCCCCGCGGCGAAGTCTTCGACACCACACCGGCATCCATTGAGAGCCGGACGATCCGTTTCATAACTCCTGCAGGACTCAAATGCGCTGTTGTTCCTGTAAAAACCCGCGGCAATACGGTGAGCGCAACCATCCGCCTTCACTTCGGCGATGAAAAATCACTGCAGGGTAAACGCATCACCGGTGCTCTTTGCGCATCCATGCTTATGCGCGGAACTGAAATCCACAGCCGTCAGCAGCTCAAAGATGAATTTGACCGGTTGAAAGCGCAAGTCAGCATTAGCGGTTCAGCCGAAGGCGTATCGATTCAAGTCAATACCATCAAAAAGAATTTTCCGGAGGTTATGAAACTTGTAGCCGAGATTCTCCGTAAACCCGGCTTCCCTGACAAGGAATTCGCTCTTCTCGTCCAGGATAATATTACAACGATTGAATCCAGTCGCTCAGAACCTGATGCCCAGGCAGGCCTGGTGCTCAAGTCTCATTTGCGCCCATATCCGGAAGATCATGTACGGCATATCGGTACTTTCGATGAAGATATCCAGTTGTTAAAGTCAACACAGCTGCAGGATGTCAAGGCTTTTCATGCCAGCTTTTATGGAGGGAACGGGGAAATAGCGGTAGTTGGAGATGTTGATCCATCAAATTTTAAACAGAACATTTCAGAATTATTAGGAGATTGGAAACCGTCTATCGCGTATGTGCGTATTCCGCGTCAAATATTTTCCGTTGAACCATTGAATCGGATGCTGGAAACCAGAGATAAGGCTAACGCAATTTTCATTGCCGGCATGAGCATAAAATTGCGGGATGATGATCCGGATTATCCGGCCCTGCTGCTGGCCAACTATATGCTGGGCGGCGGCGTATTCAAGAACCGGCTTATTCAGCGTATACGGGAAAAAGAGGGTCTGAGTTACGGCGTCGGCAGCAGGCTGGAAATTTCCAGCCAGGACGTCGCCGGGGAATGGATAGGTCATGCCATATTGAATCCGGCTAATATTCAGAAACTGGAAGCAGCATTCAAGGAAGAACTGGACAAAGCGTTAAAGGATGGTTTCCAGGCTGAAGAGATATCCGCTGCCAGACAAGGCTGGATGCAGAACAGAGAAGTCGGACGGTCCAAGGAAACCGAATTGGCAAACCGCCTGGCTACATACCTGCTGACAGACCGGACGCTGCTTTTTGATACTGATATGGAAAAGAAAGTTGCCGCATTGAACAATGAACAGATACTGACAGTATTGCGTAAATACTTCGACCCGGAGAAGCTCTCAATTGTCAAAGCAGGAGATTTTAAGAATGTATCCAAATCGGCAAATTAAGCATTCCGATTACTTTAAATTATTATATAGAACATCAATATTTACGCTAACTAATTGAAATAAAAATGACTATCTGGATGACGGGCTGAAATTGTAATTAGCGCTTATAGCGCAATAACAATTTCCAGTCCGTACA
>CAIMFA010000699.1 GCA_903840185.1 uncultured Lentisphaeria bacterium
CATTGATAATAATTTTATTGTTATATTTATACAAAATTATTTCAGAATTTACTGCAACTATATTTGCATTTTTGGGATATAATTGATGTAAAACTCCGCATCGAACTAATGAATAGAAGGCTTTTTCATTGCCATACTTTGTTTTGTCAAAAAATCTATTGTTATTCAAAAGTAAACTAAAAAGTTTATCGTTGTTCACCCTGTTGTTAAATTTTTGATATAAAATCCAAGCATAAACATCAAAAGCAGCCATTGCTGTGGCAATCATGGCAAATCCTAGCTTCCCAATTTTTTCTTCTTCAACAACCTTTTCAAATGTTTTTTTGTCATCGCTTAAAAGTTTAATGGTGTATGCTGAATATTCAATAATGAAATTAGGATTCATAGTTTTGTTCTTTTTTTTATTGCTCTTTAATTACTCTTTGTCAATACCTTATTGCTTATGTGCGGTTTACGTAAGTCTATATCTTATCTTCATGCGCTTCATGGTGAAGTGTATTGGTTTTACGGTTGAAAAACAGGAAGAAGGCTGCGAAGCCTATAATCAGCAGCCAGGCTGACGGGGCAGGGGCGTCCACTTCGTTTTTTTCCAGTTCGGAACGGTTTCTCAGTTTGTGTTTTTCCACCCGCTCCAGCATTTTCCACTGGGATGAACTTTCCAGCACGATGTAGGAGGTCAGCGGCAGCATGATGCCGGTCTTTTTGCTTTCATTGACCAGCCGGGGATAGGTCTGGGCTTTCAGCGAGGGATTGTAGAGCATCACCATGTAATTTTTCAGCATTTCCTGCGCCTGTTTGTATGGCGTAAGATTGTCTTTAGCCGCGGCGGCGACATAGGGTTTGTCGGCGGGCTGTATCTGCCAGATGCCGACCCGGAAAGTTTTTCTTAATTTCGGCCTGATATCCAGGGGGGAAACTTTGCCGCCGGCGATATCGAATTTCTGCAGATTGCCTGCCATGTCGCTGACGACAAAGAAACCGGTTTCCGGCATCAGCGTGTCAAAATAGTCGAACTCGCGCAGATTGATTTTTTCCGGTTTGGAGCAGATATATACGATCACCGGGAACTTGTCGGGGGATTTGTTCTGGTCCCATTCCAGCAGGAGCTGTTTGATGGTTCTTTCCGGCATAAACCCGGTATTGCCGGCGGTACCGGCCTGCTTCAGCAGTTTGATGTCTTCAGTCAAATTGGCCATGTGGCGGTCTTTCAGCAGAGTCGTAGCGTCAAGGTCGGCGACGGAAAGATCATATTCATAGATGCCGAAGAGTTCCGCGATCCGCTGCAGCATGCGTCCGTTACGTTCCAGCGCCTTGTCCATATCTTTCCGGTTGATGATGAATTCGAGAACGGGTTTGCGCTCCACCAGCGGCATTTTGGCGATCTGCTCCGGATTTATCACTATCCAGCTGCCGTCGTCGGCGCTATTGCCGGGATCAACCTTGACGCCGCCGATGCTGATGTCCGGATGGAGGCTGGCCGGATAGAGGAATTCCACGTCCGCCTGTCTGGTTTCGCCGCTGCCGAACGGATATACATGCAGCCGGACGGTATGCGGATCGCTGTAAAACAGCAGGCCGGGATCGCGGCGGGAGGTTTCCGTGATCATTTCGTAGATCCACTGCGCGCTCTTGCGTTCGACGATTTTGCCGGGGACATCTTTGCCGTCTATTTTCAGCGAGAAACCGCTGATAAAAACATCTTGCGGCAGTTTGATATCCGTGACAAATTCGGAATTATTATTGCCGGAATTATTTTTGATCTCCAGCCGGACGCGGTTTTTGACCGTGCCGTCGCCGAGCGGCTTGATTTCGGATTGCGCGGAGGTGATTGCTATCTGCGGATTGGGCAGATGTTTCTCCAGGCCGGAGAGGCGCTGCCGGGGGAAACGCCGCATTTGTCTGAACGATGAACTTTTTCCGACGTGTTTAAATTCCTCGTCGAAGATTTTCTCATACATTTCCTTCAGCTTGCGGTCGGGCAGCGTCAGATTATCGAATACCAGCCATTGATAATAAACATCGAGATAGGGTATTTCCACACCGTTTTTCCAGTCGCTGATTTTGGCGATGACTCTTTTGATCCTGGGTTTGGCGGCGGCGATGCTGTCGGCGCTCTGGAAGTAATCGCTGCTGTAGACAAAATCCAGCGCCTGGTTGATTACAATCCGGTCGCGGATGCCGCCGGCAGTATACCACAGCGGCAGCAGCAGCGTTCCGGCGGTAACGGCAATCATCAGCAGTTTCCGGCTGAAATTGTCCTCAAGATCCTTGAAATCACAATAGATCCGCCGGGTCTGGACATAGAACAGCAGCGTCGGCGCCAGCATCAGGAAACCCAGGCCGGCGGCAAGGATAGCGAACAGCGCCAGCGGCAGATACGGCAGAAAAACCAGGAAGAAATAGAGGCAGAACGGGTATAAGGCGGCTTTGGCGAAAAACAGCAGCAGATTGAGATAGCGGTTGCTGCCGAATGGAATCATCAGCACCGCCCCGTTGATAATCGTTATCGCGTAAACCCGCCAGTCCTGAAAGTCAACCGGGAAGGGGATGGAGCTGTTCAGCAGCAGTCCGGACAGCGGCAGCACCAGCGCAATGACGGCGGTATAGGCGATCATCAGCGCCGGATGTTTTTCGATTTTGTGATAGATGAGTTCGGCCAGGCGCAGCAGCGCCGTGAAGAAGATTACTGAAAGCACTATTATCACAACGATGATGCAGAAAAACATGACTTTGTGCAGCAGTACCGAGGTAATCATGTCGCTGGATACCCGGAACAGATAAAGCACCAGATAGACGGCTCCGGTCACGGCGGCGATGACGATGACAGTAAACAGCGATTGTTTCCACATCTGCATATGCAGCGGCGTCTGCGCGAAAATCAGCAGCGGATAAAAAATACCCGGCATGAAAAAAGTGAACAGATAACCGTAATAAGTTTCAATTGGGAAAATGAAGTTGTTGATCGTCCCCGGTACCGCCTGCGACAGCATGTACAGGCAGAATGCCAGCAGCAGAATCTGGCTCCACAGCAGAAACAGCGAGACTAGCGGCCCGGTGGATTCTTTGCGATAGCAGCGGTAAAGGCTGAAGCCGGTCCAGAAAAGAATATTAAGCGAGGCGGCGCCCAGCAGCCAGACGTAGCTGGTCAACTGTTCCGGCGAGATGTCGCCGATGACCAGGCCGAGGCCGCTTAGCAGAATCGCGGTAACAATAATTTGCGGCAGCGACACCGCCAGCAGCAGCCAGTGCGGATCGGCGGCGGCGCCAAGTTCAATTTTGTGCTTGAAAAAGCTCATGTGATATTCCTTTCTATTATAGTTATACCGATACAATTTTCAACGTATCAGCCAAATACTCAATATCCAATATCCAACACGGAATGTCCAATATCCAACTGAACAGCCTGCAACATAACAGCCAAATACTCAATATCCAATATCCAACTTAGCAGCCAAATTTTCAACAGAACAGCCAAGTCTCAATATACAATAAAATACAGTTATCGCTCCTGTTTTCTTCTGGCGGTATCTATACTTTTGAATAAAATTGCAATCAGTTCATCGGTTTCCTGAAGCAGCGG
>CAIMFA010000700.1 GCA_903840185.1 uncultured Lentisphaeria bacterium
CCATTTCTCGCACAAAGGCACAAAGGCTCAAAGAAATCTTTTTCTTCATTTTAACAGCCACTCCGACACTCTGGAGAGTCGTTGAGCAGGAACCAATAAAACCATTTCTCGCACGAAGGCACAAAGGCTCAAAGAAATCTTTTTCTTCATTTTGACAGCCACTCCGACACTCTGGAGAGTCGTTGAGCATAATGTTTCTGTTTTTCTGCTTTCTCAAACTTTAGAACTTTAGAATTTTAGAACTTTAGAACTTTATTTACCCATTTTGGACACCCTGTTACCCTTCCCGCATTCGCGGGAGACACTCGTCCTGCATGGTGTTTGTCATGGGACCTATAGGACCTTTAGGACATATAGGTGTTTCTGGATTTCTCCCCTGTCCGTTTTGTCCGTGGCGTCCGTTTCTGTCCAATTAGACTTGACTTCATGTTTTACATAAAATAGCAGTTTTGTCAATAAAGAATATGTATATTGTTTATAATAAATACATTATGATAGAAAATGCAAATACAGAATAGCGGTGCAGACAGTCACTCTTTCCGGCCGGACATGTAATGCGACGGCGAATATCCTGACTGACGTTTGAAGAAACTGGAGAACGCGAAGATGTCGGCAAAGCCCATCGCGTCGGCGATTTCACTGATATTCAGGTCTGAGTACTGTAATAACCGTTTGGCGGTTTCAGACCGTTCCCGGTCAATAAAACGTTTCAACGATATTCCGTAATGCTGCTTGAACTTTAGCGACAGATGCCCTCTGGTGTAACCAAACTTCTTTGCGGCCTCCTCCACCGTAACATTACCGCCGTGACGGGCGGAAATCATCCGGCGGATGCGCCTGCCTAATGTGGAATCTTCATTATTTCCGGTTTCGTAGGTTGAGGAAATAAGTCCGGCCAATAAGTATTCGATGACTGCAATCCGGCTTAAATATTGCGGATGCACCGGTTCTATCTCCGTTGTCGCGGAAGATTCCGGAAAATGCTGCCGGAGCGCTATATCCAGTAACGAAGAGACGCCTGAAGTCAGCGCATCCGCCTGCAGCAGTCGCGGCTCATTTTCACCGGCAAAGTTGCGGACATGAAATTTCAGCGACCATGTCGCAAAGGTTTGACCGGAATAAATAAATGAGTGCTTTACGCCTGGCGGCAGCAGTAAAATTTCCCCCGGCCTGATCAAGTCCGTGCGGTCAATAAATTTCATCCGGGCCTGGCCGGACATTGGAAATTCCGCCTGCCAGTACCGGTGTTCGTGCCAGCGGTCACTCCTGCATTCAGTCACAACGCTGTAACCCAGCAGTTCCAGGCTCACCCCGACCGGCAGGGTCTGGCTGATTATATTAAAATCATTCATTTTAACAAATTTTCGTCCATATTAATATACTATATAATATGAAATTAGTGTATTATTATAAATAGTCAATAATTAATTGTAAGGAAAAATCATGAAAATGAAACTTGGCTTTATCGGCTGCGGCGGCTTTGCCAGCGGCAATCATATTCCTAACGCGGCGGCCAATCCAAATTTTGAACTGGCGGCATTCTGCGATCTGAGCGAAACGCATTTGCAGCAATTAGCGGATACTTACCATCCGGGCTATGTCACAACCGATATGGACCGGCTCTTCGCGGATCCGGCGATAGAAACGATAATCTGCGCGACCAAGCCGGATTTCCGGCTGCCGGTGATGCGCAAGGCGGTAGAGACCGGCAAACATCTATTCGTGGAAAAGCCGTTGTGCTACAGTCAGGATGAAGTTGAAGAGATGGTCCGGCTGATGAACGGCTCGCAAGTTAAATTCATGGTCGGCTTCAACCGCCCTTACAGCCCGTTGATGCAGGACTTGAAACCGCTTTTCCAGAAATTCAGATCTGGCAACACGACGATAATTTACCGGATCATCGGGGAAGCGAGGCTCTGGCCGAAACATCATTATGATGCGGTTGTGCATGACAAGGAATCAACCATTATTCATGAAATCACGCATATTTTCAACCTCATCAACTGGCTCACGGACATGACTCCGTTCCGGGTGTATACCGCTGGCTGCGGCAATATGGATAACATTATCACGCTGAATTATCCGGATGACACCACCGCGGTAATCATCGCCGGGGATAACAGCACCGCCGGATTTCCCAAGGAGCGGATCGAGATCGATACCAATTTCAGCGTTCTTACCGGCGACGAATTCGTCGAACTGAATGTTTACGGCCATGACGGCACCAGAATAACGCGGACTTATGATTATAAAATGGCGGGGCAGACGCTCAATACTTCAATCAGCGAAGCCGCAACCAATGCCTGGAACTGGCGGCAGTCAATTACTGAAGAAGAAAAAGCCAGAGGCTACTATTACGAACGCCAGGTGAAAGTTGACAAAGGCCATTACAACGAACTGGAGAAATTCCGCCAATGGATCAGAAATGACGAACCGTCGCAGACGGATGTGATCCAGGGAGCCGTCGCCAATCTCACGGCCTGGCGGGCGATTGAATCCTGGGAGAAAAAGGCGCCGGTTGAAATGGATTTTTCTTATTTGAACGCTTTGTAATTCGCAGGTCATATCCCGGCTGGATTGCTCCAAGCCTGCGGTTTTCAAAAATGATGTGATTTGTTTCAAACTGTTCGGAATTTCCGAACAGTTGAAATCTCTATGATTTTGCTGACCTCAGCAAAATCGTATACTATAATCATTCCATCCATAGTTGCAGTTTTTTACCGTCTGCTCAATACTGTAATCATTTCATCAATTCTGGATTGCGGGGCCGTCTTTCCGCAACGCCTCGCGCAAGACCTGTTGCAAAAGCTGTTCGTTTTGGGTACGGCTCGCCTGAATGCTTTGTTCCAAATCCGCGCAGATTTGCATCAGTTGCTCTAATTTCTGCACGATACGGTGCTGATCGGACAGCGGGGGGAGTGGGATTTTTAAACCGTTTAATATGCCAAGATTTATATTTTTTTGAGCAGTCGCAGGAGCATATTTTTCAAGTTCTTCTTTTGCAATTTTGAAATAGTAATAAACATATTTCTCAATTATTCTTTCAATTGCATCAAAACAAACAATGCTATCAGGAACACAAGCGTCAAAATTAAGAAAGCCACATTCGGCAATATTGGCCGCTATTGTGATGCAGAGAGTACCTTTCTTTTGGATTTCACTCTGCTTTAAACCAAAATCATTGTAATAACCATTTATCGTTGTAATTAGATCCTGATTATATTTGGCTTTAGAAACATCTCCAGTTTGAATAAATGGGAAGGAGCCTCCTTTAAATAAGCATTCATCATTTCTTGGACGATGTTTTGACTTACCTCTTTTTAAATGCCCTATCTCCCCCAGCCTGCACC
>CAIMFA010000701.1 GCA_903840185.1 uncultured Lentisphaeria bacterium
AATATCTTTCAGCAACGCGAAGAATTCCGGAAACGCGCCGAAGCCGCGGGGATGGCTACGCCCGATGGAGTAATCCTCCGGCCGGGCGCTTTCGTCAGTTCCGCAGGAAACAAAAGACTGCGAAGCAATACGCTTCACGTTTTCCGGAGACATCCCCTGAAATGCCGCCATGGCTCCGGCAGCATCAGTTTTCAGTATGTTCATGCAAATTCTTTCCGGCCGGTTTTGCACGGCCGCCGCAATCTGCTCGAAAGTCTTTCCATTAAAAGCCTCCATCCCGTCGGCGGTGGTGCTCACCGGTCTGACGGTCTGCCAGCGCCGTGGCGGATACTCCGCCAGCCGGGCGCATACCGCGGCGAAGTTCTGTTCGTCAGCAATAAATTTCTGAAATGCCACATCGTCCATATTGTCGTAGGGTTCGGGCAGAATCATGCTGAGCTGGGTCATGGATTCAATATAAGGATAGCAGTCGGCGGTGACGTTGAGGCCGGAGGCGGAAGCCTGTGAGATCGCGGCCAGCACCGCGTCAAGCTTTACCCAGTTCTTCTCCCCGGCCGTCTTGAGATGACTGATATGCAGCTGCCGCTGTCCGGCGGCGGAACATGCCGACACCGCCTCTTCAACGGCCTCGATCAGCAGATTGCCTTCGCTGCGCAGATGCGTCGTATAAGGCCGTTCAAAACCGGACAGCATTTCCAGCATCCGGCGCAACTCGTCACTATCCGAAAACTTGCCCGGCACATAGAGCAGCCCGGAGGAAAGTCCCGCCGCACCCTGACTCAGCGAATCTTCCAGCAGTTTCAGAATCGCCGTCTGCTGCCCGCCGGACAATGCCCGCTGCTCATACCCGGCGACCGCCGCCCGCAACGTGTTATGTCCGCACAGCGCCAGGATGTTTACCGCCGGGTTGCGCCGGTTGACCGCCTCGCCGTATTCGCGCAGGGAACTCCACGCTATTTCAACCCCGTAATTGCGGTACAGTTCCTGCAAATGCTCCCGGTTTCCCGGAGTGACCGGAAAAGTCGAAAGTCCGCAGTTGCCGACGATCTCAGTCGTCACCCCCTGGGAGATTTTACCGTAAGCCTCCGGCGCGGCCAGAATGGAAATATCAGAATGGGAATGAGCGTCAATAAACCCGGGACACAGTGTTAAACCTTCTCCATCAACAATTTCCGTATCTGAATCAGCCTGGATACGCGGTCCGGCGGCTATTATCCGCTCGCCTTCAACCAGCACCTCGCCGGCCAGGCCAGGCATTCCCGTGCCGTCAATTATAAACACGTTTTTTATCAAAAATGACATTATTCGAAGCCTGCCATAATTATTTTTGTAAAAGAATTTTCAAATAAAATAGCATCTTCCGGCAAAGTCTTTTTGAAAAAAGCATAAAAAAAATGTAAATTTATGAACTTTTTTTAACATTGAATGTCTAACGCTGCGTAGGTATGTGTGAATTTGGAAACGAAAACTGACGGAGAGTTGATCGCTGAGTTCAAAAACGGCAACACCTCCGTGTTTGATTTGCTGATTGCGCGCCATGCCTCGAAGCTTTACAGCACGGCATACGCGCTGATCTCAAATCATCACGATGCCGAAGAGGTTGTTCAGGACACGTTTGTCCGTGCCTACCGCGGCCTGAACAACTTCAGAGGTGATTCCAATCTGGATACCTGGCTGCACCGGATTGTCAGCAACCTGGCCAGAAACAAGTATCACTGGAACCGCCGCCGCGGCGCCTGCTTGAACATCAGCATTCATGATACCGGCAATGATCCTGAACAGGATAAAAGCGAAGAAGATATGCCGCTTCCAGATTGTTCCAGAGTGCCCGACCGGCAGCTGGAAAGTTCGGAAGTGGAAAAATGCCTCGCGGAAGGGATGGCGCATCTGCCGGAAGCCCTCCGCGAAACCATGATTTTAAGGCATGTGCATGATATGTCTTATGAAAAGATCGCGGAAATCCAGCAATGCAAAGTTGGAACCGTAAAATCCAGAATCGCCCGCGGACGGGAAATCCTACGGGAGATCATGAACAAGTTCGGAGTATGTTGAAAGAGAGAAGTCAGGAGTCAGGAGTCAGGAGTCAGGAGTCAGGAGTCAGGAGTCAGGAGTCAGAATAAGACAGGTAGACAGAAGACAGAAGACAGTAATGAATACAGCTCCAGCGGAGCGCAATTTAATAATATAAAGACGGGAAACCGACTTTTGTTTTATCTAATTTAAATGTTATAA
>CAIMFA010000702.1 GCA_903840185.1 uncultured Lentisphaeria bacterium
ATTGACTGGAATAAATATGACAAAGTTTATGTTGCTCCGGTAAACACGGATTATCTGCTTAAGGACACCTGGTGGGAAAGTGTTGATCCGAAAGCGCTGGTAAATATTAAAAACGATATTCCGGGGCTGTCTGAATATATGAGAAGCAGGTTCATCTCCAGATTGAGCAGAGTCGAATCCCGCGGAAATTTCAAAGTAGTGGACAGTCCGGAAATGCCAGGGACTCTGTCGCTTGAGCTGGCTTTGACCAAACTGATACCGACCAAAGCGGAATTGAATTATCTTGGCACCGCCGGCGGATTCTTTCTGCCTGGAGCGGGAATGGCTGCCTCCATGGCCAGCGCCGGCCATGTTTCAATGGAATGCAAACTTATTGACCCGAAAACCGGGGAGCTGTTGATGATGTACGCGGACAGGGAGGACGATCCTTCCGCCTTGATCAATCTTGCCGGATTCTGCTGGTATAATGCCGCCAAGGATAATATTGATATGTGGGCGCGTCAGACTGCCGCCATGGCGGTAGTCTCCAGGCTGCAGGATGTGCAGCGGGACTTTCCGTTCCAACTAATCAAATATTGAGTAGCGTTGAACTGCTCCGGCAAAATAAAGGGAACAAGTTGTTTGTTTACATTAATCTGCCGGGGGTCATAACTAACGTGCAATTACCAGCTTGCCGCCTTGTTCAACGATAACCGGAGTATGCAATATGATACGCCCATCCCTGTCATCAAACGCCAGTTCACGCTGCCGCTGCCGGATCGAGCATACTTTGCCGGACAGCTCCAGTTCGTGCAGTTCGATAACTCCGTATTTCACGACAATTACCTCTTCGTTTTTTGTGCGTAGATATTCTCCCCAGACCGTTCCCAGACTCCAGAAACAGCGGAATTCGCCGTCTTTCAGCAGCGGCGCAAATCCGATCATACCGCGAGTCCGGTCGAAACGGAACCCGCTGAAGGCATGGAGCAGCGCGTAGGACGCCATGCTGCGGGCGTAGTTGCTGCCGCATTCGAATTCGTTCCACGGGTTGCGCCGTTCGCCGTCGTAACGCGCCCGGATTGCTTTGATGACGGTCATTCCTTCCTCGAATAAACCATGCTGCAGCATATTGCAGGCGGCAGCCCACTCGAAACCGTGCATGGTTTCGCTGGCATAAGGCACCGGAATCACAGGCTTACGCTTGCCTGACGGCCACGTGCAAATCTGAACGCCGGCTTCATCGTTCAATGCATAGTTGCGCCATGGATTGGCAATATCACGCATCGAACTTTTAAAATTATAATGAAAAATTGCCGACAGGGTCTTCCGGGTCTGATCCGGATCAAGGACTTCACCCAGACCGTATAACGAGGCATACCATTGCGGCAGCGTCATATCAATCCCGCATCCCTCGCCAATCTGGTACTTGATCTCGCAATGTTCCTCATTCCAATAACAGTCTACGGCCCGGTCGGTATCGTTCCTGACGAATTTTTCCAGCATGGCTTTGTCGGTCAGGTCAATCTTCTGAAAATAGTATTCGCCGTTAAACAGATACCTGTCCGTCCAGGCTTTGCCGCTGGCGAAAATCGCCCGGCATTCAGCGGCAAAATCGCTTTCGCCCAGGACTTCAGCCATTTCCGCGGCGGCTTTCAATGCCCCCAGATAATGACCGTTGAGCCAGGCATTCGGACCGAACAACTCCATATCCAGCGTATGATGCTGGCGTCCGGTGATAACGCCGGAGCGTTCAGGGTCCCAGTGGTCATAATTGCTGTCGCTCCAGGCGAATTGCAGCGTCCGTTTGAGTGTCGGCCACAGTGTTTTCAGCCAGGCGGTATCGCCGCAGATTTTCCAGTCGCGATATGTCTTCATGATATCCCCGAACTGACCGTCCACACAGGGACGCTGAAAGCTGGCGTCAGCCTTGATCCCCAGCGGCAGCATGATCCGGAAATGACTGCCGCCGTCCTCATCCACGCTGAAGCGGTAGTTGGCTTCCCGCATGGAACGTTCGAGCGCTGGAAAAAGAAACGGCAACGCCTGGGCGTAATTCCAGACGTGGGTG
>CAIMFA010000703.1 GCA_903840185.1 uncultured Lentisphaeria bacterium
CTAAAGTTCTAGAGTTCTAAAGTTGTGAAAACAGAATACAGGAGCCTGTCCAGAATGAGGTTGTATGTGTCTAAAATGTTTAACCGTTATGCTCAATGACTATCCAAAGTCTCGGAGTTGTTTGAAAATCTTGAAAGCGTTATGCTCAATGACTATCCAAAGTCTCGGAGTGGAGGCAACTGGCGGAGTTTTAAGTAGGCCAGTTTCGCCGAAACTGGCTCATGAGGCGGTTTTGGCAAAACCGCCCTACTTTGGCACAGCTGTGTCTCCCGCGAATGCGGGAAGGCGGACTGGTGTCCAGAATGTGGGAGCCCGCGATTGCGGGAGTGAAAAGCGAGAAGAGTTGAAAGTTTGAGAAAGCCGGAAAATAAGAATAATGATAAGCTCGGAGGATGTCCAAAATGAGGGTAAACGGTGTCCAAAATGTTGTTTGGGTGTAGTGCCGTCCGTGCCGGACGGGGGAGCAAAATACCTCTCGCAGAGCAAGAACGCTGCAACGGAACAATTCTGCACATGGATGTCCAAAATGAGGCAGGCAGTTGTCCAAAATGGGTAAGTAAAATTCTAAAGTTCTAGAGTTCTAGAGTTGTGAAAACAGAATACAGGAGCCTGTCCAGAATGAGGTTGTATGTGTCTAAAATGTTTAACCGTTATGCTCAATGACTATCCAAAGTCTCGGAGTTGTTTGAAAATATTGAAAGCGTTATGCTCAGCCGGTATCCAAAGTCTCGGAGTGGCTGTCTAAAATGAAGAAAAGGATTTCTCTGTGTCTTGTGGTTAAGTACTGTCCAGAATGTCCAGAATGTCCAGAATGTCCAGAATACCGGAGTGTATCCACAGATGACGCAGATGGACACAGATGTTAAAACTGGAACATGCGGCGCAGAAAGACTATCTAAATCCTCGGAGAAGTTTATGAAATTTGAAAAGCGTCTTGTTCAACGGGTCTCTAAACAGGGCTGTTCAATGCTGGTATTTCCCCCCGTTATGTCTGGGAATTTGTATTTTGGGTTCTTTATGATTGTGAAACAATCTTTGGAGTGCGAAGCCCCTGCTTCGCTTTGGATTCCGGATAAAACCTGAATCACAGACAGCAATATAATGACCGGACAGAAATATAACAGCCGGACAGAAAACCAAAGCGGCACGGGAGCGCCGCACTCCAAAGTCAGGCCGGAGCGCCTGACAGGAAAAATCCCGGCGTTGCCGTTAAAGTTCACCAGCATTGAACAGCTCTGATGAAAGCATAGTGTCCAGAATGTCCCGCGGGCGCGGGATTTAAGTAGTTAAAGAAGAACTTAACCCTTTCTGACGGTCCAGTAAAGGCGGGGAAGCAATATCAGGCAAGGAATAGAGAAAAATATAAAGAACATTGACTTATAACTCTGACTAAATACTAATCCGGATTTGATAATCCGCAAATTAAATGTATTTTCAGTTTCTGTTTACTTACTTTGATTTGAGCGGAGTGATAACCGGGAAATTACGAAATAAGATGAAGACCTTAAATTTATATGTATTAAAAAGCTTTCTTGTTACTTTCGGAATGGCTATCGGCGTCCTGACGTTCGTAATGATGGGCGCGCGGCTGGTGAAGATATTTGAATATATCTCCCAGGGCATTCCGGTGGTTAACTTCCTGCTGTTCATGCTGTATATCATGCCGATCGTGCTGACCTTTACCGTGCCCTGGGCGGTGCTGGTGGCGGTGATGCTGGTTTTCGGCCGGCTTTCCGCCGACACCGAAATCACCGCGATGCGGGCTTGCGGCGTTTCCATTCTGCAAGTGGTATCGCCGATCTTGATCATCACGTTTTTTATGACCTTGCTGTGCCTGTATCTGCAGGTTGAGGTCGGACCTCCGCTGCTGGGTAAATCCCGCAGCTTGATGGCGGCCACGGTGGTTGACCAGCCGCTGGCGCTTTTTGAGCCAGGCAAACCGGTTGACTTCGAAAACAATATTATCTACATCGACGACAAGATCAGCGAGGATGAAGTCAAGGATATTCAGATTTTCACGATGGATGAGAAAAGAGTCAATGTCGACCAGGACATTACGGCCGCCAGAGGCAAATTTATCGTTGACAAAAGCAAGCAGTTGATGAAAGTGGTGCTGACCGATTGTATTGTGATTGATAAGAAATCCAAACCGGAGACCCGCGTTTTCAACAAAACTGTCGAATTCACGCTTAACTACGGCAAGGAACTCAATAAAATCCGCATCGGCAAAAAGGCCAAATACATGACGCTGCAGGAACTGCTGGGCAGAATCCGCATTGACAAGCGCCTGAACCGGAACACCTGCGAACTGGAAGTTGAATTGAACCAGCGCATCGCGTTCGCCTTGTCGCCGATCGCCTTCCTGTTGCTGGGGCTGCCGCTGGCCATAAGAACCTCCAGGCGCGAAACTTCGGTCAATCTTTTCCTGAGTGTGCTTCTGGCCGGCGGATTCTTCATGTCAATCATTCTCTGCGACTCGCTGACTAATTTCCCCCAAATCTACCCGCAATATCTGCTGTGGCTGCCAAATCTGGCGTTTCAAATCATCGGCGCGGTAATGATATACAGGATCGCCAACCATTAGCTTAATACCGTCATGGAGGAATTGTGCACTTACAGACTCATTTTCTTTCCGGATGGTGTATCGGCAATCTCTTCCGGCTGAACGGGCGCGAACGACTGTTTTGCGCACTGGCGGCGGCGCTGCCTGATTTCGACGGGATGGGCATCATTTTCAGCCAGGAAGCGTACTGGAAATTTCATCATCTGCTGGGGCATAATCTCCTGTTCTCCATAGTAACAGCCGGGGTCTTCTGCTGTTTTTCCAGACATAAAGTAAAGATGCTGTGCCTGTGCTTCGCCTTGTCCCAGCTGCACATGGTCATGGACTTGTTCGGTTCGGGAGAACTCTGGACTATCAGTTATCTATGGCCTTTCAGCCATCAGGAGTTCAGCGTTTCCTGCGGCTGGGCACTTTATTCCTGGCAGAACATTCTCGCCGGAATAGTGCTGCCTGGATGGTGCTCATCATGAAATACCAGCGCCGTACACCGCTGGAAGTAATTATGCCGAAACTGGACCGTCAGCTCGTCGAACTCTTCAACAGGGGAAAAACTAATGAATAACATCGAATCTAAAGCATACATCATGCACGGGCCTAAAGACCAAGGGCCGCTGTATAAAGAGACGGATATGAGCCGTTTCCCGGTGGAACCGTTCAACACCTTCAGCAACCTGATTTTCCTTTTCCTGGTAATCTACTGGTCCTGTAAAACCCGGCTGAACACGCTGAAACATCCGTTGACGACGGTTTGCATGCCGATTCTGCTGCTGGGGTTTATCGGCGGGACGGTCTATCATGCCACCAGGAGCAGTTCAATCTGGATACAACTGGACGTCCTGCCGATTCTGGTGCTGGCGCTGTCGGCGGGAATCTTCCTGTGGCGGATGATGGTCAAAAAATGGTTATGGACTTTTCTGCTGACGCTCGGCCCCTGGATCATCTATTACTTCATTTCCCGGTACGTCCGGATTCCCGAAAAGTATTTGATTACAACCGGCTATCTGGTTCTGGCATCGAACATACTACTGCCGGCAGTATTGTTCTGCGTACTGAGAAACCGTCAGGCATGGCTGACGCTGACGCTGTGCCTGTCATCATTTGCCGCGGCCATCGCGTTCCGCGTGATGGACCGGCTTGACGTGCTCAAATTCATGCCG
Source organism: uncultured Lentisphaeria bacterium (assembly GCA_903840185.1). GTDB lineage: Bacteria > Verrucomicrobiota > Lentisphaeria > Victivallales > Victivallaceae > CAIPAT01. The sequence continues at coordinate 3,721 of CAIMFA010000703.1, forward strand.
CAGGGAACGCATTTTCTCTGGCACATTTTTGGCGGCATTTGCGGATTTTTCCTGATTAAATACATCTATCTGGCTGAAAATATAGACGCACGGGAAAGAAAAGACCGGTTACCGCGCCGCAGTCATGAGTGAGCATTCGGCAATCAATTTTTCCATCCCCTGACCGGTAAACAGTTCCGGCGAAAGGGTTTTCGACAGCGTTTTCCGGTTGGAATGATAGAAATATGAGATCGCCATCAGCGTGAAAATATAAGTCTCGAAAGAAACTCCGCGTGGTTGTAATCCCAGTTCCACGGCGTTGCCGAACAACTCTTTTAACGCAGTATAATCTTTTTCCTTGAGCCCCGGCAGTTTTTTCAGGGACGAATCATTTTCCAGGTTGGCCCAGGCCAGCATCCGCCAGAAATACGGATGTTTCCTGTGCAGGGCCATATATTCCCGCAGAATTATTTCAGTGAGCCGGGCAGGTTCCAGCCGGGCCGCCGCCATGGCTTTATCGTCAAACAACTTGACGCCTTCAAAAACTGCGGTCAGGCACTGTTCAAACAGGCCGGCCTTGCTGTGAAAATAAGCATATATCCGCTGCTTGTTGATGTCGGCAACTTCCGCGATCCGGTCAACTTTGGTGCCGTGATAGCCGCATTCGGAAAATATCCCGATCGCGGTTTTAAGGATGTTCTCTCTGGTCTCGATCGCCCGTTTCTGCATTTATCCGCCTTTATATTAAAGGATATGACAATATCAATCCGCAAGCCATTTGTCAAGATTGGATTTCACAAAACTGTCATCATTCAAGTGCGGATAGGAGCGGTAAACCCGGTCAATCTCCTCACGCTGTCCAGGCGAAAGCACTTCCAGCGGATTCAGACACCAGATTCCAGGCAGCAGGCCCTGGCGGCGCAGTACCTCATGAATCCCGGGGATACATCCGGCGAAGTAATGGGCAGGGTCGAAAAACGCCGCATTGCAGTCAGTCACTTCGATGTTTCTGGAAAGCATTTCGGCTGGGATTGTACTGCCGGAAGCGATAATGCCATGGATTTCGTCCAGCAGCTCGACCGCTTTTTTCGTCCAGACGCACCAATGCCCCAGCAATCCGCCTTTTATCCGGATGTGTTTCTGCCCGGCGGCGGTCTGGATTTTGTATTCTGTCAGCAGATCCATTGCAATATTGTCATCATTGCCGGTATACAGCGTGATCTCATTTTCGCGGCCTGATTCGGCCAGCGCCCGCACCACGTCCAGTGTCTGGTAGCGATTGAACGGCGCCATCTTTACGGCCAGGATATTGTCTATTTCCATGAATTCCCGCCAGAACTCATACGGCAGGATTCTGCCGCCGACACCGGGTTGGAGATAAAACCCGATTACCGGCATAATGCCGGCGACAGCACAGCAATGCTCAATCATTTCCTCAATGGTTGAGTCTTTCAGCGCCGACAGGCTCAGCAGACAGGCGTCGTAACCATTCTTCACCGCAAACTCCGCCTCGTACCCGGCTTGCGGAGTTTTGCCGCAGACCCCGGCTATTTTCAGGATTTTACGCCCGGCTCTAAAACACCATTCATCAATGGCTTGCGAGGTCTGCGCCAGTACCGGTTCAAACAATCCGATCTCCGGATTGCGGATTTCAAACTGGGTGGAATGCACCCCAACCGCGATGCCCCCTGCCCCCGCGTCTATATAATATCTGCACAGCGCCCGCTGATATTTCGGCACAAACTTGCGGCTGGCGTCCAGCGCCAGCGGCTGCGCCGGAATAACGGTTCCTTTTCTTACCTCGGCCAGTACCTGCGGATCAATATCGCTGATTCTTTTCATGTTATATCCTGCTGTTAAAACTTTCCATTGTTTACTTCAAAATGCGTCGGTTTGCCCAGTGAACTCCCGCCCTGCATCAGCCATTGCGCCTGCCAGAGGATCATCTGCTCCAGCGAAACCCGCGGATACCCCAGCAGCCGGAATGCTTTGCCGGCATTATTCAGATAGCATTTATCGGCGGAAACTCCGGTGTAACTGACAGGTTTATTCATCAGCCGTCCGAATGCTCCGGCGATATATTCCACCGGCACGATCTCCGGCCCGGTGATGTTCAATATCGCGGCCGGGGAAGCACAAAGCTCCAGCGCCCTCAGCGCGTAACAGTTGGCGTCGCCCTGCCACAGCACATTGAAATGCCCGACGGTGTTGTTGACCGGCTGACCGCTCCAGACCTGACGGCCGATGTCATGCAGCACGCCGTAACGCAGGTCAACCGCATAGTTCAGGCGCAGCAGCAGTGTTTCTGTGCCATAGGCTCTGGCGCAGTGGCCGAAAACCCGTTCCCGGCCGAGACAGGACTGCGAGTATTCTCCTACCGGAGCGGGCGGAATCTGCTCGGTGCAGCCGCAAGTCCCGGCGCTTACCAGCGGATAGACGCAGCCCGTGGAGAAAACCACGATCCGGCTTTTACGGAAATGGTCGCCGACGTAACCCGGCACGATGGTGTTCATGGCCCAGGTCAGGTCTTCAGAGCCTTCAGTCCCGAATTTGCGCCCCGCCATGAAGATAACGTTCTTTACTTCCGGCAGCGCCTTTACCGCAGCCTGATCCAGCAGATCGCAGGAAATGGTTTCAATACCCCATTGTTCAAGTTTTTTCCGACCTTCGATATCGCTGAAACGGGAAACCCCTGTCACCTTTTTGCTGACTCCGGCGGCTTTGACCGCATTGACCGCCTGACGCCCCAGCGTGACGCCCATTTTACCGCCGATCCCCAGGATCATGATATCCCCGTCCAGCCGTTTCATCATTTCCACCAGGCCGGTTCCGGGCTCTGAAAGAGTGTCTTCCAGTAATACTTCATTGTCTATTGTTTCAGGAAACTTCATTATGTTCCTCCAGTTATAAAAAACCAACTGTTCAGTTTTATTATACTGCGTTTAATTGCATCAGTCAAGTGCCTGTCAAGAATTATTCCTGACATTTTGAACAGGACCTAAGCACAGGACACTGAATGCACTGAGGAATAACCGGCATCATCGCCTGACAAATTGACAATTAAAACCGTAAACAGCAGCCATGTGACCAGCATACCAGCATAATGATTTCTATTAAACCACCGCATATTCACTTCTGAGAAGTTATTAATACAGTTAATCAGTACTCGGAGTAAAAAATATAAATTGAATCGTCAGCAGTGTCAATGCTGTTAAGCTGACAACCAAAAATTGTGTTATTTCCCGCAAAAAATATATATATTTCGCACATCTTAAAGTTGAAAATATTCGCAGCTCGTGGTATAATGATTGTCTTATCGTTATCTTATTATTAATAAAGCATTAATAAATATACGAACAACAGTAGAAAAAGAATGAAAGTTAAATATATATCCGCAGTCTGCATGGTTTTTCTTGGTTTGTCCGCTGTACATGCCAATGTCACTATGCCAAATATTTTCAGCAGCAACATGGTATTGCAAAGGGAAAAAGATGTTCCGGTATGGGGCTGGGCATCTCCCGGCGAAAAAGTTTCATTAAAATTCAGAGAGCAGAATCTGGAGGCAACGGCCGACGCGTCCGGCAAATGGCAGACGAAATTCGCTCCGATGTCCGCAGGCGGGCCTTTCAAAATGGAAGTCCGCGGCAAGAGCAATACGCTGGTGTTTGAAAACGTGCTGGTCGGCGAAGTATGGCTGTGTTCGGGGCAGTCCAATATGCAATGGCCGGTAAAAAAAGCGTTGAATCCGGAAAATGAAATCGCCAATGCCGGCCATCCGGAGATAAGACTCTTTGCCGTTCCGCGCCTCATGAGCAATCTGCCGCAAACCAATGTCAACGCGCAATGGCAAGTATGTTCACCGCAAACCATCGGTGAATTTTCCGCGACCGCATATTTCTTCGGACGTGAAATCAGCGAAACACTGAACGTTCCGGTCGGACTGATAAATGCGTCCTGGGACAGCACCAGAATCTGCCCGTGGACGCCGCCAACCGGCTACCAGACAGTACCAGCGTTGCGAAAAATAGCACAGATAGTGAACGATAAAATCACCAAATACCAGAAATTTCTAAATGCCAGTTACGGCAGCGCCAGTTACAAGCAGGCAAAAACGGAAAATATTTCCGAGATTCTCCCATTTGACAATAATGAATCGCCTACAGTTCTGTACAATGCAATGATCCATCCGCTGGTGCCGCTGGCTATCCGAGGAACAATATGGTATCAGGGCGAAGCCAACCGTGGCGAAGGCATGCTGTATTTCAATAAAATGCAGGCGCTGATCAATGGCTGGCGCAGTGTTTTCAGAAATGACGAAATGCCATTCTATTTTGTGCAACTGGCTCCCAATTATTATGGCAAAAACACGGAAGCTCTGGCTGAAATATGGGAAGCTCAAACCGCCGCGCTGTCAATTCACAATACCGGAATGGCTGTGACTATGGATATCGGCGACATCCATGATATTCATCCCAGGAACAAACAGGAGGTGGGCCGCAGGCTGGCGCTTCAAGCATTAAATAAAACTTACGGACAGAAAAATATCATTTGCGATTCCCCGCTCTTCGATGGTTTAAAAATCGAAAAGAATAAAGCCGTAGTCACATTTAAGAATGCGGCTGAACTTAAAACCCGCGACGGTAAAACTCCGGACTGGTTTGAAATTTGCGGAGAAGACATGATATACAGAAAAGCGGATGCAGCAATCGAAAAGAACAAAGTCGTTCTTTCCGCCAATGGTATAGAAAAAATATGTTCTGTGCGCTTCGCCTGGCATCAGCTTGCCGAACATAACTTGATCAATGAAGCCGGACTTCCGGCTTCAGCATTCCGCACCGGCATACAATCTGTCACCTGCAAATTTCAGGAACAGGAAGAAATCTTAAACAAAATTTGTAAAAACGAAGGCTTCAAACCGGTATTGGAACTTGATCCGACCAGACCGCTGATGGCAGGCAACGTCAAAATAGTTTATACCAGTGATAGGCGCAATGAAATAAACGGCAGCATTAACCGGATCGCATATTATCTGGAATTAATTAAACTTGATGGAGCCACTGAATACATTTTCGTGGCGATGGACCCGTTCACTCAGGATATTAATAAAATAGGCATTCCTGATTTAGACTCCAATGCTAAATTTCAACAAAAAATTTCCAATATGGAAGTCATATCTAATGTTCCAGGAATCAAGAACGGAACCTTTCCGGAAGGCGGAAATATTGCCTTCTGGGGAACCGACTACGGTCAAAACAGCGCAACCGATATTCCTGAATCCGCCAATGCCATTTACAGTTATGGAGATGCCCCCACCAGCAGCGGAGATTACGGATCGATGCAGATACACAATTATAAAGAGAAACAGACATTATTCGCCTATAATAACTGGAAATCCGGCAGTGCCGCCGACCTTGGCATCGGCAATGCGCCTTCCGTACGCCAGAAAGACTGGACTTATCTGCAAAACGCCGGCAAATACGCCGGTGGCAAACTGCTGGTACTGGTCAAAACCCAATGACATAATCTTCCGGCTTGAATCAAAAAAAATGCCAGCCTTGCGGCCGGCACTAAATGGGTTTACCTATTACTCGACTTTTGCTTCGTAGCATTCAGGAGTGGTCATGGTGCGGTAAAACTCGGCATATTTATCCCGTTTTTCCGGATCCTGGCGCAGGGCGATGGCAATGCGCGGATGTTCATTCAGAATTCCGGTAATCATGTAAGGAATGATATATCCCCATTCGATCTTCTCGCGGAGCGGCAGGAAGACGTCTTCGATCACCTGCAGAACCGGTTCCAGCGAGTATTTCGGATTCTTCAGGAAACTGAGCAGGAGTTCCATCGGGCAGTTGCCGGGGCCGCGGCCAATGCCGTAGACCGTGGCGTCAAGGTAATTGGCCCCTTTACGGATAGCTTCAATCGTATTGGCAAACGCCAGCTGCTGGTTGTTATGAGTATGAATCCCGACTTCCCTGGTCGGCAGGTTGTCCTTGAAAGTCTTCACCAGATAATGCACTTCTTCAGAATATAAAGAACCGAAACTGTCAACAATATTCACCGCAGTGACCGGGGCCTCAGCTTCAATCTGCCGCAATCCTTCCTCGAGTTCAAAATTAGTGGCGGTGGAAATGGCCATGATATTAATGAAAGTTTCATAGCCTTTCTGATTGCAGTGATTAGCCAGATCAATCGCTTTGTCAATGTCTTTAACGTAAGTCGCCACGCGGATGAAATCCAGCGGACTCTCTTCGCATGGTTTGATATCATCCTCTTCAACGCGGCCGATGTCCACCATGACGCCAAGCTTCATCTGGGTCTGCGTGTCCTGGACAATCTGTCTGACATCTTCATCCATGGAGAAACGCCAGGGGCCGAACTCACCCGGAGGGAACAATTTTTGTGAAGCGCGGTAACCGATTTCCATGTAGTCCACGCCGGCGGCGCTAAGGCCCAGAAAAACCTTACGGACCATTTCATGGGAGAACTGCCATTTGTTGATCAGTCCGCCGTCCCGAATGGTACAATCTACAACTTTAATTTCTTTTCTGTACATGGCATTAACTCCGATATATTGCATTAATAATTATATTTCCACAGCCCCAAATTTATCATTCCATTTTTGACAGGCCTCAATATAATTGTATTGAGTTGATATGCAAGCAGTATGAAGGCCTTCATTCACTGGAAAAACAGGAAATCATGAGCAAACACGGTTGCCAAGTACCCGCAAATGGATATATTATACGGGTTTACGGGTCACAAAAACAATTTTTATATTTACAGATAAGACAATAAGATGAAAAACAAGCAAGTTACGGTGCGGGAAGAGATTATCCGGGAATGCGAAAACATCATTGTGAAAGTCGGCACCCGCCTGCTGACGGACACCCAGCGGATCGCGGTATTCATAGCCGGGATCAACAGCATGCGCAAAAAAGGCAAAAAAGTGCTGCTGGTAACCTCCGGCGCTGTCGGTCTGGGGATGCAGCAGCTCGGCTTGAAGAAACGCCCGACGGAACTTTCCGAGGTTCAGGCGCTGGCGGCAATCGGTCAGAGCAAGCTGATGGGGCTTTATGAGCAGGAATGCCGCAAATTCGGTTTTCTGCCGGCACAATTACTGCTGACGGCGGATGATCTGCGCGACCGCGAACGCCATCTCAACGTATTGAACTGCATCAATTCACTCTGGAACAATAACGTCCTGCCGATTATCAATGAAAACGACTCCGTCTCGGTTGACGAATTGAAATTCGGTGACAATGACATTCTTTCAGCCCTGCTGGCGACTATGACGCGCTCCAAGCTGACTATCATTCTGACTACCGAAGAAGGTTTAAGAGAAAAAGTTGACGGCAAGCTTGCCGGGCGGGTTTCGCTGGTGGAAAAAATTGATGAGAACCTGAAAAGTTCCGCATCCGGCACCGACAACAGTACATTTTCAATCGGCGGCATGATTTCCAAACTGCGCGCGGCGGAGATGGTCAATACTGCGGGAGATTATCTGTGGATAGCCGACGGCAGACAGGACTCCACTCTGGAAGATATCCTTAAAGCCAAAGATATCGGCACCCTGTTCGTGCCGGCCATGAAAGCCCGGATGGATTCAAAAAAACGCTGGATTAAATATTTCGCGCGCTGCCACGGCAAAATCACTGTGGATGCAGGGGCGGCGGAAGCCGTCAAATGCAAAGGCCGCAGTCTGCTGCCTTCCGGCATCACCGGCATCAGCGGGAAATTTAAACGCGGCGACACGCTGGAAATATCCGGCCCTGACGGCAAAGTCATCGGACGCGGACTGTCTAATTTCAGCAGCGAAGAATGTGCCTTGCTCATGGGCGTCCAGAGCAGCGAGATCAAGAAAATTCTCAAACGCGACGCCGATGATGAAATCATTCACCGCAATAATCTGGCAGTAGTCGCCTGAACCACTCCCGGAAAACTTCAATGAAGATTTATATCAAGACCTACGGCTGCCAGATGAACGAACGCGACTCCGAAGCCTGCGCCGGAATGCTGGTACAGCAAGGCCACTCCATTGTGGAGACCGAAGAGGAAGCCGATGTCCTGATCTTCAACACCTGCAGCGTACGTGAACTCGCCGAGCGCAAAGCCATCGGCAAAATCGGCATCATGAAGAAGCTCAAGAAGCTCAATCCCGGCCAGTTCATCGGCGTCATGGGCTGCATGGCGCAGAACCTCGGCGAAGAACTGCTCAAAAAACTGCCGCATGTTGATTTCCTGATCGGCACCGGACAGCTGCACAAACTGCCGGACATTCTTCAATCGGTGGCGGAAGAACGCCATCATCCGGCGCTGCTGGCGGAAAGCCCGGAAGTCCTCACCGGCATGGCGACTCACTTCAACGGCAGAGAAAACCCCATGTTCGCCTTTGTCGCGATCACCCGCGGCTGCAACCGCTACTGCTCTTACTGCATCGTGCCGTATGTGCGCGGACGTGAGATCAGCCGCGATATTCCGGACGTGGTTCAGGAAGTGGAAGAACTGGTTAAGTCAGGCGTCCGGGAAATCATGCTGCTCGGCCAGAATGTCGCGGCATTCGGGCTCAACGGCGACACTAATCCGCCGCCGGAAGGAGTTTCCCCGTTCGCTGACCTGCTGAGTGAATTGAATAAAATAGAAGGTCTGAAAAGAATCCGTTTCACCTCCCCCTACCCTTCATATTTCAATGACAAGCTGATTGACGCCATTGCCGCGCTGCCGAAAGTATGCCATAATCTGCATCTGCCGCTGCAGTCAGGGTCAAACCGCATTTTGAAAAAAATGAACCGGCATTATACGTCGGAACAGTATCTGACAATCGTGAATAAACTGAAAAGCCGGATTCCGGATATAACCTTCTCCACCGACGTGATTGTCGGCTTTCCTGATGAAACCGAGGATGATTTCAACGCCACCCGCGATTTAATGAATGTCGTGGATTATGACAACGCGTTTATCTTCAAATATTCTCCGCGCGAAGGGACTCCGGCGGCAAAAATGCCCGACCAGATACCGCTGGAAATAAAAGAAAAACGCAATGACATACTGCTGAAGGATCTAGCTATAAGAAGCGAAAGACAAAACCGTGAACTGGTAGGCTCCATGCAGGAAGTGTTGATTGAGGGCCCGAGCAAACGCAATCCTCAACGCTGGTCAGGACGGGCATCAAATGCCAAGATGGTGATCTTCACTCCGGAACCCGGTATGAAAATCGGCGACCTCGCCAGAATCAAAATTCACCGTGCCACGAAAGCGTCGCTGTTCGGCGACATCGCCGATTAGGAGCTGTCAAGCAATAAACTTTACAAGTTTCGTGAAATATCCCGAAGAGATTTTGGGAATTGCCGGCGAGGCGCATACCTGAAGGTATGTAACAAACCGGCAAACACAAAGGCATTCGGGAGAAGCGCGAAGATGTAGGTTATTTTTCTTCACGGCTCCCTGGCAACGCTGCGTTACTCTCTTATTTAACAACTGCCAGCAGGCAGCTTCTGGGGTGGAGTTCAACACTGATAACGTCGTCATTGATCTTCACAATCTGATCATTCCAGAAATTAACCGCCGAATCAGCCGTTACTCCGTATTTTTTCAGATCGAAAGAGTAAGTGCCGGGCTCATCATTCCAGTTGATCAGCAGCACCCGGTGATAATCTTTGACTTTCTGGAACCAGTAAGAAGGTTTATCACTGCAGAACAGGTCAACCGGGATAGCGGCATCGCCGGAATCAGCACCGACTACGCGCCGGGCCAGTTCCAATCCGCGTTCATTAAGCCGCGGCAAATTGTCGGACAGATTGACTGCGCCCGCAGCGGCAAGGACGATACTGAGCAATATTTCCGCCTGCGGACGGGAAACTTCCTCCACCAGCGGAAATTCACAGAATTTAGAATCCGTCATTTCCGGGGTGATATACACCAGACAGCACAGTAATCTGGTCATATCCGGATCATTAGCGGTATCCAGACTGCGGCACAGCGCAAAATCCGGATCATTGAGCCATAAACGTTTGTTCCCCCAGAACCGGGCGGCTACCGAAGCAACGTTATGACAGATGCCTTTCCAGGTGGCGTGGATGTCTCCGCCAACCCGGACAGCATCAACAACTTTATTGCCAGCCTCAAAATTATAATTGCAGCCGAGTATCCTGGCTTTGCCGTTGACCGCCTCATAAACCGGTTCGACGATTTTTCTGACGATCTGACTGCGGGGAACCGACGCATCGGCAAACTTGCGGGCGCCTAACGTACTGCCCAGGAAATCGAGTTTAAAATATCCATATCCCATATCGGCATAACGTTTAAACATATCAAAAAGATATTTTCTCACTTTCGGAACCGTGGGGTCCAGTACAAAACCGTGACGTTTCATACATTGGAAGGAAAGACACGGTTTCCCGGATTCGCCCATCGCCAGCATGTCATAATCCATCTGGGCGATGCGGGCATGCGGCTCGACGATGGTCGGAGCAAACCACAAACCCGGCACAAATTTCATCTTTTTTATTTCTTTTGCCAGATATTCCATGCCGTTCGGGAACAGATGATTAGCCTCCCATTCCCCGTAGCAATACTGCCAGCCGTCGTCAACGATTATCCGCTTGACATGTTTCGACAAAACCGGATCTCTGGCTATAAACTCAGCATTCTTCAGCACTTCCTCTTCGGTAATCGTCCAGCGGTAGTAATCCCAGGAATTCCACCCCGGGGCAGCCATATCGGAGAAATCCTTTTTAACTTCAATATTGGCATCGGCCCAGTCGTACATCAACTGGAAACCGTCTTTCGCGGCAAAAAGCGTTACCGGATCGAGTTCAATCTTTTTAAGTCCAAAATGGCTGACCCTGTAAGATACAAGGATATCCTGCAATTCATGTTCCTGGACATTGCCGTGAACTTTACCCGGCTGCAACTGCATCAGCGGATATCCGATCTGCAGAACATGATCTCCCGCAGAGATCATAGTCTGGTAGTGGCTTGAAAAGCTGGTGTTTGCGGGAAGTTTTATGGATGAACATCCGCCCATCGCAATTCCCTGAGTAAGAATATGGCCGGCTTTCAGGCTGGCAATCTTCAAAACCGCAACTTCAAGATCAGGCAGCGCCTGCCGGAGTACTCCAGACATTTTAACTGAAATACCATTAATGCCGCCAAGATTTTTGGCCGAAGCAAACTCCAGCAGCCATTTGCCGAGTTCATTTTCTCCGGCAAGACAGACACTGCAGTCTGTTTCTTCACATACACTCCAGTTGAATCCGGGGGGGGCAACCTCGCCTGCTTTGACTGTCGTAACACAGTTCAGAGTCGAAAATCCCGGCAACGCAATCGAAAAAGTTTCATCAGTTTTAATTTCCAGCAGAACTCCGTTGAAGTCTCTGCGAATATTTTGCGCAATCATGCTCTCTCCAGACTAATAATATTTATTGATGTTTATTGTAAACGCATTTAATTCAACCTTATAAGATAACATCAAATATCATCTGACTCAACCTTGCGGTTGTTTTTTTAAATTATAATTTAGCAGTAAATCAGAAATTGATTGTTTCAAAAACTTTTCCTGTCGCGCAGTTTTACGAATTCGTCCAGCATCGCCATGAAATTATCGTACTTCGTGCCGAACGCGATGGAGTGGCTTGGGCCGAGGATGAATCCGGGTGCGTCTTTGGCATCTTCGAAACAGCGGCGCACTTCGCGCCGGGCATCGTCCGGCGTGCCGTCAATCAGCCATTCCAGCGCCACCGCACCCCACACGCAGAGACGTTCGCCATAGCCTTTGACCAGAGTTTTCACGCTCATAGCGGAATTCGTCTGGATTGACTCGTAAGCGTCAATGCCGCCGTCAACCAGCATGTCCATGATCGGCAGATTATTGCCGCAGTTATGCAGGATCACCTGCGGAACGTATTGTTTAATATGCTGTATCCGCTCCCGGTAATAAGGAAAACAGAGTTCACGAAACATGGACGGCGAAACCAGCGGGCCGTTCGTACCAGCCATATCGTATTCTGTCAGCACACCGTCAACGCCGGGACGGATATAATAATCATCAAGAATATTCTGCTGAAAAACCCGTTGCTCGTTACAAGCCTTGATCTCGTCCGGCTGCAGCGCCAGCGTCATCAGCCCTTTTTCGGTTCCGTCCAGCAGCGTAATCGCGACCAGGCCGCCGGAGAAACCGGCAATATATCTGTCTTTGCCGAATGTGGCAATCAGGTGATCGGCGTATTCAAAACAGGATGGATCCGGGACGGCTGGGGGAGTGCGGTCAGCGAATTCTCCGACCGTATATTCCTTCAATTCGTCAGAAACCTTAAAATGGGGAATCAGCGCGACGTCATTGGCGTCCGGCGAAAATTTCCAGATGCTGCCGTCTGCTTCCTCATAGGTATTCTCATCAATTTTGCGGGGCGGATTTTCCGGTTTATAACCTTTGGGAGGCACCGCGACGCCCTCCAGCTGACCTTCCTTAAAAGTCAGCAGATCCGCGCAGTCGATCTTTTTATAAAAGTCCGTGATGTCGGCTTTCATGCTCTCCACGACTTCATCGCGGCGGCCCTCCCAGTAGGCGATCTTCTGCGCCACCCGGTTGCGGAGGTAAGTAGGGCGGCCGATCACCCTGGAAATAGTATCATGGTCAACCAGATAAAAGCCAAGCGGCACCCGGTCAACCGGCTGTTTGGCGACAGCCGCCCTCACCCGTTCTTTTGAATTCATAAATCTACCTTTTTACAGAAGTTCAAACCGGTATAGATTACCGTAATTTCATATATTTGCATACTCTCAACGAAAATCGGCCGTAGCTGCTTTAAGTCCCGGAGTGTCTTTTGCAAGCTGCTTTTCGATGTCAGCCTGAGTGCAAAACGTATAACCGGCAGCATTTTCTGAAGTTGAATCTAGCGTCAGCGCCGCCCATTCCTTGCCATTGACCGGAATCAGGACGCCGTCCGCCAGCGCCGGAGCTGAATAACCGTTGTTATTGTCTTTACGATAAACTTTTTTACTTACCGCGTCAATCAGACTGTATCGGCCGTCAGGCAGCCCGCTGACCGTCAGCTTGACGTAAATCTTATACATGTAGTCATTGCCCAATGCAACCAGTTCTCTGCCCTGATATTCAAAAGCGCGGACAATGGACAGTTTTACAGGTTTGTCATTGATTTTTTCCGGAACCGGAGAAACAATTGTAACGTTGGCATTGTCAACTTTCCTGCCGTCCATTACAATGTTTTCAAGTTCGCTGATGATGGTATTAGCTTTAGCATTCAGCGCTGCATACCGGGCATCGCATTTGAAATGGATGCACCAGGTGCCGCTGCCGTCAAGTCCGCAGAAGAAGCAGAGCAGCGACGTAAAGTAATAATCTTTCGGCATAACCAGGTTGTTGAACATATATTCAGTGCCCATGAAGAAAATCTTCGGATAAACGATATTACCTTCTTTACGCCCTGACTTTTCTGCAATGGCCTTGGCATCCGCGAAATCCTGCGGCAGTTGCGCCAGATTATTTCCTGGAATTGATTTCGCATCAATCGCACTGAGAGATATTGTGTTCGGATACGACCACATAATTGTCATATCAATATCTTTATAGAAATCGCTGTGAGCATGATATTTTGACCACGGACTTCCTGGATTGACAAAACTGGGTTCATACGCAATCAGGAAATTGGACTTGCCATTCACCGCCCGCGCAGTCTTCTGCGCCAGCTTGATTATACTGGCATACTGATAAGAGGAGAAGCGGTTGTGCAGTTCATTCTCTTCATTGATTACGCAGGCCGGCCAAATCTTTGCCAGTTCTTCATCATTGAGTTTGCCGAATTGCTGGAATTCCTTTTTGCAGCGGTCGCAGACGCAGCCCTGCTTCATGAACATATACGGTTCCCAGTTGGAATAGATATGATCGCTTTCCTCCAGCGCCCTGGTAAATTTCTGCTTCAGGATATCTGCGTACTTCGGCGAAGCGCACATCAATGCCGGACAGACTCCGATCACATTTCTGCGCTCTTTTTTAGGGTGATACTTGAACTGCTCTTCCGCCGGAATCGCCACATCGCCCAGCATCATGCCGTTGTTAAAGCCGCTTTCACCGTAAATTGTCATCCCATTGCGATGGCAGGCCTTGAATGCCTCCGGCGAGCGCTGGCCGCCGTTCTGGCAAGTGAAACCCAACGAATGATAAAAGCTGATTATCTTGTCTATGGTTTCAGGGTTTGACAGGAAACGCGCCTGGTACGGCAGCCAGAAGCCAGTCACAAACCGCTTCGGCGCCGGAGCTGAAATCTGCGGATCAACAATAATCGCAAATGAATCCGAACGCTCATATTTTTTGCCGTCGGCATTATAGGAATATTGATAATAAGCGTCTCCGGCTTTACCTGGAGCGGCGCTCTTACTACTGATAATCAAATAGAGCTGGTCCCAGTAGGATTTGGCGAAATCGGTCAGTTTGGGAATGACAAATGAATACTTCAGATATGGCTGGCCGTTCTTCGTTACCGGAACGGTGGATATGAGATTGCTTTCATTATGGTATCCCAGCAACTCAATTGAGGCAGGCAGTTCGCATTCAAACTTTATGTCCGCAATTGCTTTGCCGCTGTTGATCAATGGCGAAAAAACCAGGGAGTATACGCCGTCAACGGAGAGATGGAATTCGTTCTCTCCAAGAAACTGGGTGGGCGCCAGCGCCATATACATCGGCTGCTGCTGTGCAAGCTTTTGTAAATCCGGCGGATTCAGCCGGTAGCCGGCCGCATCCGCAGCAATATCCAGCGCTTTGAGGCTGACTGCCGAAGACTCGTCCCTTGTCGCATCTGACAGAGGAAAACTGCCTTCCATCACAAAAATTTCGTCATAGCCGACGTAATTGGGAAACTGGCCGACACCGGAACCATAAGTCCGCACCATTACATACCGGCCTTTAGTTTTCAAACCGAAAATTCCGTATTCCTTGATCCCGCTGGCAAATTTACTTTTTATCTCCTGTTCATTTTTAAGCGAATAGTCATCAAAAGTATTCTTGAACTCTCCAGCCTTGTAAAATTTCACTCCGTCATCACTGACAAAATATTCCTCTTTTTTCGGCATGCATACTCCGGCACCCGGGCGGGCCCCGTGCCGGGTCTTAATCGCGGAAACCTGATACTCTTTTCCCAGGTCAATAATAATATCCGTATTCATTGCGCCATTAAAATTCACGCATTTATCCGATACCCAGAAAGACCCGCTAGCCCCCTTCTCAATTACCCCATCCGTGAGGATTTTCGAATAATCAGGAGGCGCATTCAGCAGATTCTCCCACTCTTTCGTCGGCAACGAACTCATCGTGTACTTTTTACCCTGCGCAATACTATTCCCCGCGGGAACGCCGGGATTTTGCGCGACGGCATTGCCGGTTATCAGGCAAGCACAGACTACACCCCACAGAACAAAAGACAGTTTTTTCATCATATCCTCAAATCTAAAGTTTAAGCTTGGTATTTATTATTTTATCGACGCGTTTTGAGAATACAACCGGAATATTAATTTTCGGGTGTACATGTAGGATTTGTCATATTAAACTTAATACATGGGCGGCTGTGAAGACCAGAAATAATATTTTGTACGTGAATTTGTCCAGCCCGGACCGCCGGGATCTTCACTCGGAATTGTGCCGTACCTCATGTTTTGAAGATGACCATCAGAAAAGGTTACATTGGCGGCAGTCGCAGTAATTGATGATTTTCCGCCATGACGATAATCCACCTGATAATCTCCGCCACCGACAGAATGTACTTTAGTTTGAGCACTGGAATCGGCGTAGGGTCCGGTCCACGAAGCCACATCCATCACCAGACTGGTTTCCGAAGGCTTTTTAAACCGGGATATTTTCCGCATAATACCTGCGCCGCCGACAATGACTGTCGGATTGGATAAATTCACTGGAATAGAAATAACTCCATTATAGCCGTAACTACTTACGCCAATACCCGGGACTCCCTGGAAGGAAGGACAAGTCAGCGGGCCACGACCTGTATCATTGACCACACCATAATATAAAACTCCTGTTGTTACAGTTTTAAGGTATGGTTCCAGATAGCCCTCATTCTTCACTGCTCTATGCCAATATTTTGCAGTCGGCGCGTAATCTCTTGCAGGCGGCAGATTATCGTTATTATCATTATTGTAAAGCATGAATGCCTGCCCGAACTGTTTCAGGTTATTGGCGCATTCCGAAGCCCGTGCTTTTTCTCTGGCTTTATTCAGCGCCGGAAGCAGCATTGCGGCAAGGATCGCTATGATGGCGATCACGACGAGGAGTTCAATGAGCGTAAAATTTGACTTCTTCATTTCTAAACCTCCCTGGTTTAAATTTTTTAATTAGGTTCGGTACTTTTTCTTTTTACTATTTTATATGGTTTCATCCGCTGCCTGCCTTGGCCTGTCAGCGGATCAAACCATTTTCCCGGTGCTTCCAGCATTTCCACCGCCATTCTTCCAAGTTCCGCGTAACCGTAATCAATCGTTGACAATGGCGGACTCAGCAGTCTGGCGTCAGGGTAACCACATATTCCCATAACCGCGACATCTTCAGGAATCCTCAGTTTCATTCTTTTCAGCGTTTCATAAACATAAATCGCAAAAAAATCGGAGAAACAGAGTATCGCGGTCGGCTTTTGCTGATATTGCAAAAGCTCTTCAACAGCCTGGCTTATTTTGTCTTTATCAAATGTTGCTGTCTTTATCAGTTCAGGGATTGGTTCCGCATGATATTTTTCCAGCAAATCCAGCGTCTGTTCAAAAGTATTGAAGCGGAAAGGACATACGATCGAAGTATAAGAACTGGCAGGAGCGGATCCGATAATTCCTATTTTTTTATGACCGATTCCGGTCAGATAGGCAATGGACTCCTCCCATATTTTCTCTTCGTCAACGCAGATGCTGGCAAAGCCGGTAACGTCGCTGTCATGCAGCCTGCCGTGAGTAATCACCACCGGCACTCCGGCTGCTTTCATCCTGGGAATAATCGGCTCATTCCCGTTAAAATTACTCATTAACGATATGATACCGATAACATTGTTCGCTTTAGCAAACTCATGTATATCTGACTCGGAAAATATATTCATCGTGGCATCAGTAGAAATGAAAGCTTTCAATTGCCTTTCGCTTATGCAGCGGGAGATTTCCGGCACAATATATCGCCATGGAGATTCAAAACCGCCTTCGTCTCCGTGCAGCACCATGATTGTCGCAACTGCATTGGATTTAATATTGTCAGGATAGACAAAAGTGCCTTTCCCGTGGATCATTGCGATGTAGCCATCCTCTTCAAGTTTCGCCATCGCAGAACGAAGTGTGTTATGGGAAACGCCAAGATCCCTGGCCAGTTCCACGCCCTGGGGCAATTTTTCTCCGGCACGCAACTTGCCGGAAACAATATCCCGCTTTAACTTATCATAAACAGTATTTTTCTTTAGTAGCAGTTCCATAAGCACACATCCCAAGTTACCATAAGTGTCTACGAGTGATTATAAGTGATTATCTGAAATAAGTCAATATCGTAATTTAAAAAAAGCATAAAAAAAATGACAAGATAGTTACACCCCTGAAATATTGCGATAATTGACACAATTTGATGGAATAAGCTGTAAGTATACCGGAAAGTTGCTGGAATTATGGGAGTTAGGGGAGTTAGGGGAGTTAGGGGAATTATGGGGAACATCTTTTCCCCATCATTCTCATTAATCCCATTATTCTCATACTTCCCAGTCTTCCCATTTCCGCCCTGTAATCAGGGAAAAAAAAAGAGCTCATGAGGTGATACATCCTCATGAGCTCCAGCAGATTAAAAAAATTCCGGTATCGTGCTACTCTCCCACAGTCTAATATGCAGTACCATCGCCGCTGGGGTCCTTAACTTACGTGTTCGGGAAGGGAACGAGTGTGACTAC
>CAIMFA010000704.1 GCA_903840185.1 uncultured Lentisphaeria bacterium
AGCATTGCAATCAGGTTTATGGGAAATGATCTTTATCGATGACGATATGGAGTTCCCAATCACATGCGCAAAGAGCAACGCTAAAAGCGAAATTGTAAGAAAAGATAATGGCTCTGAACTGATTATCTCATGGGAAAAAATTAAAGTTAAAAAGAGTATTGGCGATGTAACTGCCAGCATCTTTCTTCCGGATGACAATTCCATAGCGCAATGGTCGATAAAAGTTACGGTGACAGGAACTCAGGCGCCATGGGTGAAAACTGTTAAATTCCCCTTATTGCGCGGCATAAAATCGCTTGGCGACGATTACCTGCTAACCGGCGAATCTGTCGGCCGGATAGTCCGCAATCCGGCAAAACGGCTGGAACGGCGATCAATAATCTGCCCGGGCAGCTGGTCAATGCAATTTGCCGCATTTCACGGCAGTGCGCAACTTAATGCAAATGATTTAGTGGATATGGCGGGAGAGTTCAAAGTCAATGGATTTTACCGGGGGCCGGCTGACGACGAAACCGGCTTGTTTTATTCTGCCGCTGATGGTGCCGGATGGATTAAAAAACTCGAAATGTTCCGGTTAAAGGGTCAAAAAGATTCTTTTAATATGGAAATTGAACATTATCCGGCTTTAGATTTCTGGCCACCGTCAAAACAGGCGCGTCCTGATACTTTCAATTACAACCTGCCATATAAGGTCATGCTCGGTACGTTTTCCGGTGGAACCGGCAAGGCGTGTTCCTTGTACCGCGAATGGGCGCAGAATCAGCCCTGGATGGCGCGCGGACCGTTGCGCAAACCGCTGAATCCTGAAAAGAACAGTGTTTCTACTAAAATACTTGACTGTGCATTCTGGGGTAAATTTTATCAGGATGCCGGCAAAGTAGTTCCTGAAGTTGCGGGGATGTACAAATATTTGCAGGTGCCGATGAACCTTCACTGGTACCGGTATTATATCAATAATTTTGACGACAAGAATCCCGAATACTTTCCAGTGCATCCGTATTACAGGGAAGGCGTCCGCGACCTTAAACAAATGTCCATCGGCGTAATGCCGTATGTATGCTGCGCGATTTGGGATATAGATTTGAAATCCTGGGATAAGTTTGATATTCAAAGCGCGGCGGCTATTTCAGAAGCCGGATCTCCATATATGTGGAATTTATACAAACAGCGCCCCAATGCCTGGATGAATCCGGCCTCCGGACTCTGGCAGGAAAAATTCAGCGATATAAACAGAAAAATGTTCCAGGACTGGGGTGTCAGCGGTGAATATCTGGACGTGCTGGCGATGGCGGTACTGCCCTGCTACAATGATAAACTCAACAAACCTAACGGCGGGACTTACTGGTCTGACGGAAACCGGAAACTGCTTGAGAATTTAAGAAAAGATTTACGGAAAATATCAAGTGAAACTTTTTTAACGACAGAGGGATTCTGTGAAAACTATATAGACTTGCTGGATGGATTTTTAACGCTTGATATCTACCGTTATGGCTGGAGGGAAAAACGCGGGTACGACAACTACCCGGCCATTGGCATGGTATATCATGATTACGCGATTACATTCAGTACTGACTGCAACCAGCGCATGGCTCCGGAAATGCTGCGCTGGCAGATGGGATTGTGCTTTATCTGGGGATTTCAGCCAGGATACAGCAGTTATGAAATTTTAAAACCTGAAACCGGCAATCCGGCAAATGATATGTATACCCGCGAAATTGTTCGTGCATGGCATCAGACCGGTGGAAAATTCCTGACCGGCGGACGCGGTGTGGAAACGGCAATGGTGCCGGACAGCAAATTGACGGGCAATGCCGCCGCCGCAATCATAAGCGCTCAAACATCGGTCCGTCTCAATAATGAGCTAACTTTCCCATGGCACGGTCCTTCGGTGCCTGGTTCCGGCTGGTTTGCCGCAGATGGTACTTTCGGCTTTGTCCTGACCAATATAACAGACAAGAGCGCTGACGCGGAGGTTATGCTGGACACGGTTAAACTTGGAATGAACGGCAAGGTGCTTTGGCGCTCATGGCCGCTGCCGGTACAGCGGATTGATAAAATCTCAGGCAAATACAGTATGCCGCTTAAAGTTCCTGCGGCATCAGTAATGATTTTCGAGTTGCGCGATGACACTCCGCCGGAAATCAAGGCGCTTGAAAATATCCCATGGGAATTCATCACTGCGGAAAAAGACGGTTCCTTCAAACCTGTAAAAGTACAAGTCGGTAATTTGTGGGGATGTATTGATTCCGTCGTCGAAAATGCTTCAACAGATAACGGAAACATTTTGTACCTTCGCTCCCTTCGCACAAACACCCCTCGCCACCTTGAAAAACTGGTGAAATGGGGAACCGCGGAAGGTTATGGGAAAGATCGCAAAATTGATGATAAACCATTTTATTTACTGGAGCAATCGCCGTTCAGGCTGAATTGCACCGCAAATACATCTGTAAGATTTAATGATAATGTAATTTTCGGCAGAATTGATGTTAAAAGTACCGGGCTTATCTCGGGGCCGCGAGATTCTTTAATAGTGCTTGCACAGGGAAACAATCAGCCAGCGCTGTACAGGGGAAAAGCTCCATTGCAACCCGGCGTTTACCGTTTTGCCGCCTGGACCGCGGATAATAACATTCCTGTTCCCGATGAGAAAGCCATGATGAAATCGCTGGCGAATATTTCCGTCGGGGCACTTGAAAAAGGTATGGCAAAATTGACCACGGGAAGGATTATCGCGGAAACAGATAAGAAACTGGCAGACAAACTTTTATTTACCGGCAATGCGGCGGCGTATGCCGCTATCGGCGCCGATTGTATGAATATGATGGAGTATGACTGGATTTTACCATTAATAACGACAAAAGTCGAATATAAAGTAAATCAAGGCAACGGGAATATTCAGAAAAATGAGATGGTGAATCTGCGAAAAGATCTGTCAGATACTTTGTCATTAAAGCAGGAGAAAGATAATACTTTTTCGATCACGCCTAATAGCGATTCCGCCTCGGCAAACCTGGTGCCGTTGCTCTTCAACTGCACGATAAACTCAGACGCCCTGACTTTTGCGGTGAATAATTTGAGTTATTTTGAAATAGATCATCCGCTGATGGCTGACTTGCCTCAGGAACCGGCAATCTTTGTCAATATTGCGCCTGGTTCAACCGTGCAAAGCGCCATCTTAATTAAAAATGTTTCTCCATATGATTTGGATGTAAATTTATCGAATGTACTGCCGGACGGCTGGAATGTTGTGTTCAAAGGAACAATCAGCAAAATTCATGTGAATGCATTAAGTTCGATTAATCTGCCGGTTGAAATTAAGACTTCAAAGAATGCTGATAAAGAAGAATATAATATCCGTATTGGTCTTAACTATACAGAAAATGAAGAGACCATGCTTATAAAGAAAATCAGAATAATCATGGCACCTGCGGGTTTAGTGCCGGTTAATGCAGTAGCGGCAAAAAATGAATTATACTGGTCTCCGCCGCAACGCTTCAATGGACAACTCGTGGTTTTTACCGGTCCGGAAAAAATATTGCGCTTCACCGCTAAAGCAGCTTATACGCCATCACAGCCTTTTACCTGGCAGTTGACTGACAATATGCAACGGCCAGTGGCATCAGGAGTTATTCCGAAAGAAAAACTGGAAGAGATTGTAACGGTCAGTGTTCCGGAGGCCGGCCTTTACAATCTGCTTTACAGCAGTAATTTTTTCATGGTAAAAATAGAAAACCCGGCATTTTACGGTTATTGGTCCCAGGAATACAGGCCGCTGATTTTTTTCGGAGGTAAAACTAAATTGTATTTCTATGTTCCGGCAGATTCAAATAAATTTGAAATATCAGGCATTGACGGAGGGGTTGAAGAGCCGGCTAAAGTTACAATAATTGCGCCTGACGGCAAAATAGCTTTTGAGCACGATGGTCAATGGCTGGAAAATAAATGGTACAATGTCCCCGTAGATAAAAATTATACCGGCAAAATCTGGAGCGTAAATATCAGCGCGGTAGAGGATTTAAAGTTTAAAATGCGCGGCAATGTGGTGCCGTGTCTTTCGCCTTCTCCGGCTGCTGTATTAATGAAACATTAAAGCGCAATATGGCAATCTCAAAACCATATTTCCCGATGCTGCTGGCCAACGGCGTTGACTCCATGCTGGTTGACTGGAGCGGCTCAATCCGGGCCTGTGACAAAGGACTCGAACACGTTGAACGCTGCTGGTTCAAAGCGGATCGCCGCAAAGGTGATGGCGACTCCGCACTCTGTCCGCTGTTTTTTGCCGGTTATATGTTAACGCTTGACGGCGAACAACACCTGATCAGGGATTTCGAACAGCGCTTCGATCCGCGCCGCGCCGTTCTGCATACCCTTGCCGAGGCCGCCGGATTCAAATTCAAGGTGACAACCTTTCTCACGAACGATCATTTGCTGGTCGAACATTTTGAATTTATAGCCGTTCCGGATGGCGATGCCTCCGTCGAATTCGTCCTCTCACGGCCGGAGGGCGACGATCCGGCAGTTAAATATGAATTTGTTTGGGACGACATCCGTCACTGTATGACCGGGCAGTATGCATCCTCTGGCTGGTACGGTGTTGCCGTGCTGCTGACAGACCCGCCGGCGCTAGACGGACATATCGGCGGCGAAGGCGGGCGGCTGTCATGGCGCGGCGGCCGTATCTTGGTACGCAATATTCGTCCGGAAATGCAATTGACCCAATATCTGTTTGTCGGAGACACTCGCGATTATGATGATCCTTTTCAGGCTGTGGAAACGATCCGCATGAAGATATCCTCTTTGAATTATACGGGAATTCTCCGTGAACACGTCACCGTCTGGAACGCCTATCAGCGCCGTTCTTCAATCCGTACCGGCAACCCTGAAATCGATTATTTATATCTGGTCAGTAACTATCTGCTCAAGGCACATCAGCATCCTGTCGACGGTTCCACTCCGACCGGTATGTATCCATGGCTCTGGCAGGGTAAAATATTCTGGGATTCATTCTTCATGCACGAGGCTTTTCTGCGCAATAATAAGATGGCGGAAGCTGAAAAGCTAAGTCTGTTCAATTTGAAAATACTTCCGCAGGCCCGCCTCAATGCCGGACTATGGAAACAAAAATATGGTCGCGGCGAAGGGGCCCGCTACGGCTGGTGCACCGATCATCAGGGCCGATGCAATCATCTGCTCGAAATTGACGAATTTCACAATAACGCCGTCGTCGCCGTTTCCGCATTCAACCAGTTTCGTTTTACCGGAAATCACATACAACTGCAAAATCTCTTTCCGGTCATTAAGGACGCGGTCGATTTCATCGTTTCCTATGGCATTTGTGAGTATACTGCTGATTCTGCCGTAATTGTCAATTGCGAAGGAGTGGACGAATCCACAAGGCGCAAGCGCGGCAACGACACCTGGACGGCCGGAGCAACCATTGAAGCGCTGCGCGACCTGATCGATGCGGCGCAAATACTAAAAATCAAAATATCGCCGCAGTACGAAAGTCTTCTGCAAAAAATGGAGACAGGACTAAAAGCAAATCATGATGCCGGAGGTCTGCTTCTTTCGGCAAAGGGCGCGGATTCGCCAAGTTTCGGATCCATGATTTATCTGCTGAATCCTGAATACGAATCCGCCCGGAAAACCATGACCGGATTATGGCGTAACCGCGGCCCCTTCGTCGATGTCTGCAGTTATGGATGTTCACGTCAGGACGCTCGCAACGTTCCATGGTTTCAGGCCTGGGCGGCGGCCATCTGGGCATCACTAGGCGATCCCGGCAAAGCCTTGGCGTATCTGGAGGGATGCTGCAATAATACAAACCGTTTGGGCGGATTTCCCGAACAAGTCAGGCCGGATGGCAGCCTGTATAAACACTGGATGGCGACGGCGCACGCCGCCTTTCTGACTGCACTGAGTCGAATGGCTGTTAATATTTATGCAGATACATTACAAATTGGAGCGGGAATCCCGGATTCATGGCCCGATAGCATCTTCAAGAATTTGCGTGTTGAGCAAGGACTGTCAATCTCGTACTCGTTGAAAAACAGAGAATTAAGACACCTGCGCATCGTCAATTCAGGTTCGGAAATGGTAACTTTAAAATTACGTTTCGGTAAAAATGTCAAACCTGGTGCATTGTTCCGGCGGCGTTATTCTAAAAAGACATTATCTCTGCTTCCCGGCAAAAGCCTGCGTTATGATCTATGCAATGAAAATATAATCTGACTTGCGCTTATTGTTTTTGATTATCTTAATCATTTTCTTTTAAATAGAGCCTGTCCATAAAAATCTAAGTATTTAATAATGAGAGAGATGCATTGTTTTTGTAATGGTGTATATTAATCAAAAACGACCAAATCCTTGAAAAAACCACCGTTATAAATAACAGGAGCATTTCTC
>CAIMFA010000705.1 GCA_903840185.1 uncultured Lentisphaeria bacterium
CCGCTGACTGCTGGTTTTACCTCCGTGTCCTCCGTGTGCTTGTGGTGAAATACGGATTTACTTCATGTTCTTCATGGTGAGACTGCATTTTTCCCGGCTTTAGAAAGTGCTAAAATCGAACGGCTGATAAAAGTTCCGGAGGAGGGTCGCGAGGGGGAACCTGGAACTGTCCGGGTTTCCCCCGCAAACAAAATATTGTTTCCCATTACTTGCCACCGGCGGCCCGCCGGGCGTGATCCAACGGCGAGGCGTTGGTCGCCAAAGGCGAAAGGCCTAAAGCCGGTCCGACGACCGGCGCTCCCAGGTTTTCCTTCATGCCCATCATGTTCTTCATGGTGAGACTGTATTTGCCTTTTTTCGTGTTTTTTCGTGCTTTTCGTGGTAAAAAAGGCTGTTCTCTGTGTCCTCTGTGTCCTCTGTGGTGGAAATAGCTGCTTTCCGTGTTATTCAGTGTTTCCCGTGGTGAAAATGTATTTGTCTTTTCCCTGATTGCTTACATTGAATAATTATGCTAAATTCTATGATACTTCTGAATTTTAAAACTGGAGATTTTTCGATGAAGATAATGCAGTGCTGGGATGACAGCGTGGCCACGGACGAACCGCTGATCGCCCTTTTGAAAAAATACCGGGCGAAAGCCACTTTCAACATCACACCGGGCTCCCTCGATCCGCATCAGCGCACCAGCGGATGGAAATTCAAGGACGAGTTCGCGGTCTACAAACTGGCGCTCGACGAGATCAAAGATTTATATCAGGGATTCAAGGTCGCCGGTCACTCCATGACCCACCCGCACCTTCCCCAGCTCAGCCCCGCCGAACTCAAAGCCGAACTTTGCGACTGCAAAGCTTTCATCAGGGATTTTATCGGACAGGAAAAATGCGGCTTCGCCTATCCTTTCGGCGACTATAATGAAGCCGTCAAACAGGCCGTGCGCGACGCCGGATACCTTTACGCCCGCTCCTGCAAAAATGTTGAATGCGAACTGCCCTTGAACGATCCCATGGCCCTGCCCTCGCACTGCCATTTCATGAGTCCGGACTTCTGGATCAGATATGAAAAGGTGCGCGCGATTGACGGCATATTCTATTTCTGGGGACATTCCTATGAAATGATGGATGATCCGGCGCTGTGGGGCGAATTCGAGTCCAAACTGGCTCGAATAGCCGATGATAATCAAGCACAGTGGATAGATATAGTGGACATCTTCGGCTGAGCCGAAAAAGCGATAAAAGTGGAAAACAGAAAAAACAGCCAGTTTCACCATGAAGGACATGAAGGTAATACATAGTAGTCAGCGGATGCTGGTGCGAAGCGCAATCATCCGCTGACTAAGATTTTTTTGTGTTTTGTAGATAATACGGATTTATTATTGAAATCAAGACCAATACTGTTTTACCATGAAGATTAATGAAGGTGGAAGGCAAGCATGTTCTCGCACGGAGACACGAAGGCCACGAAGGTGAAAAACAGCAGTCAGCGGATGATGGCGCACCACGCAAACATCCGCTGACTGCTATGTCTTAACTTCATGTCCCTTCATGTCCTTCATGGTGAGAAAGTATTTAACTAAAGGAGGATGATATGTCGCTGCCTGATAACTGGGAAATCGCCTTGTTCAGCAAACACTTGCAGAAACTCAGCCTGGAAACCATCGCTGAACTGCTCCCGCAAACCGGCATCAACGCCCTGGATCTGACCGTCCGCCCCGGCGGACATATCGAACCGGCCGACGCCGCCGAAAAACTCCCGGCCTTCTGTGATTTTTTTCAGAAACACAATATAAAGATCACCATGATCACCACCAATATCACCGATGCCGCCGACCCGGTGACGGTCAGCATCCTCAAAGCCGCCGCCGCATGTAAAATCAAATATTACAAAACCGGATATTTCAACTATGACGGGTTCGGCACGCTCAAAGCCCGCAAAACCGAAGTCCGCGAAAAATTCCTGCGCCTGGCGGAATTGAACGCCGCGCTGGGAATTCATGGCGGTTATCACAACCACAGCGATATTTTCTTCGGCGCGAATGTCTGCGATATCGTTGAAGCGCAGCGCGATATTCCCAAAGCTCACCTGGGCATCTATTTTGACGCCGCCCACGCCACCATCGAAGGCGGCGCCGCCGCCTGGGAACAGAGCATGGATGCCGCCGCCGAACGCATCACCATGCTGGCCGTTAAAGACTTTATCCGGCTGGATAATAAAACCGGCTACACCGGCGGACGCAGATCGTCCATCCTCTTTCATCCGCTGCACGGCGGTGAAGTCTGCTGGGTTAAGTTCCTCAAAAACCTCCGTAAAACCGGCTTCGCCGGTCCGGTTTCTTTCCACAGCGAATATCAGGGACAGCATTCCTTCGCCGATTTGTGTGACCGGGGCGTACTGCATCAGACAAAAATCGACTTCGATAACTTCAAGAAATACTATGCAGAAGCGGAACAGCCTTAATACATTTTAACCACGAACCACACGAAAAGCACGAAAAACAGCCGGTTTCACCATGAAGGACATGAAAGTAATACATAGTAGTCAGTGGATGTTGGCGCGGAGCGCAATCATCCGCTGACTAGGATTTATTTTCCTGCTTTAGTTCGTGACCTGCTAACTCTCAGGTTAGTCCCGCGACTGCGGGATGCTTTTCGTGGTTAACTCCCCCATCTTCATTTCCTTCATGTTCTTCATGGTGAGACTGTATTTACCTTTTTTCGTGCCCTGCTAACTATCAGGTTAGTCCCGCGACTGCGGGATGTGTTTTGTGGATAATGTGGCTGCCGACTTTCCTCTCACAATATCCTGTTTTGGGATATTCCAATTCCGGATTTATATTCCGCGCAAACCATCCAAAAGGAACAATATGTCAAGGAAAAAATATTACATTGTGAAGCTGGAGAGCTACTCCGGCGAATGCAGTTCATTGCAATGCGATTCCGAGGGCAATGATGCAGATGCCATGTATTGCATTTGTGTTGTCATCGATGATCATGCCGAAATAATTGATTACGGCTATAATAGCCTAGAACAAGCGCAAAGCGCATGGCCTGACGCCATCGGCTGAAATAATACTCAAAAGAATAGTTCTTCATTCCAAAATATTCTCCTCTTTATGCTTTGAATTTTCCCTCAGTTGAAATATATTCAATCTTGGAAATTACTTCATACTGCACTCTTGTAAATATAAAACTTAGTTGGAGAAATTTAGAGAATGATAGTAAAAGAACTTGACGAACCGGTTTATCATGACAAATTCAGCCAGGCTGGATACGAGGCTGAAAAACAAATAGCACACTATTTAAAACATAAATTTCATGCAGATAAAAATGTATTCATAATAAATAACCTACGCTTCCATTGGCTAGATTGTTATGTTCAAATAGATCATCTTGTCGTTAGTGAATTTGGTATAATTGTTATAGAGAGCAAAAGCGTTTCTTCAGAAGTGAAGTATAATTCAATTGGCGAATGGAATAGATTGTGGAATGATGAATGGATAGGAATAAAAAGCCCGGTCAAACAGGCAGAAATTCAAGGCAATGCGGTAAAAGAATTATTACGAGAAAATCGTGAAATTTTACTCGGCAAAATACTCGGAATTAAGCAAAAGGGCTTTAAATATATGCAGGTTGATTGCATCGTTGCTATTTCAAACCATTGCAATAAAATCGAAAGACCTGCAATAAATGATCTTTACACAAACATTGTAGTTAAAGCAGATTTTGTAACAGAGCGTGTTTGTCAAATACTTGAAGGGTATAAAAATCAGGGAAGGTTGTTTTCAAAAGAAGACCCGCCTTGGAAAATATCTTTAGAAGAAACAATACGAGTAAAAGATTTCTTACTAAAACACCATGATCCATTTAAGGCCGAACAAGAAAAAAATAATTCAGCGCGTCAGCAACAAGTAGCAAAACCGCAAATTGAATATTCCTCCGCGAAGCCTATTGAAAAACAAAATATTCATGAAAAAGTAGCTGAATCACCAGTAAAATATTCATCAGAGAAGCCAATTGATCAGCCAGTTAGCCAGCAACAACCTGTTAAATCTCCTGAGCATTGTGCTCCTAAAAAGCCTACTGCCCAAAAAGAGAAGATTCACGCTTTGCTTCATTGCCCCAAATGCAAAGGTGATGTCACTA